>CBFDBW010000532.1:0-2148 GCA_965603145.1 uncultured Syntrophobacterales bacterium | reverse complement strand
CCTGAACAACAAGGCTAGCGGCTATAGCCGACGGTTGCGTCCGATGGCCACACTTTCCAGTTCACCATCCCGAAGGTTCCCCAGCCTCTGACCCATCCGCAACCTGAACCTAGCGCCAGCCTAGCTAACTCATTCTTGAAAAAATAGGACCAACATCAGCGCCAAGACTGCTTAGACCTAGACGCATAAGTCTTTGCAGTCCCAGTAAAGGGAAGGAAAATTATGAGTCCAGCACAACAACACTACGACAAAGATTCTGAGGCCTGCCGGATAGTTATCGAATTTTCTACTAAAATTCGGCATCAGCTGCCCGCCATTGTTGATGACCTTGCCGCCTTGAGTCGAGATCCTCAGTTGTTTGCCCATGTGGATGCAGAGCTCATCCCATCTGAGGAAAAGGTGGTGGAAATCATTCATGCGACCAGACGCTTGCTCTTCCCCGGGTATTTCAACGGGCAAGCACTGGACGATAATCAATTACAGTACGCCACAGGCATGGAGGTGACACGCCTTTTTGAAATTCTTTCCGGAGAAATAGCCTTGAGCATCAAGCACGACTGCCAGCGCTACGACCTGGTGTGCACTCATTGCCAAGAGCGCGGCCAGGAGGAAGCAATCAACTTCCTTAAACGTCTGCCGGAAATAAGGAAGCTCCTGGCGACGGATGTTCAGGCTGCTTACGACGGCGATCCAGCCGCCAAGACCATTGATGAGGTGGTCATAAGCTACCCTGGTGTCCTCGCCATTACTATTCACCGCATTGCCCACCAGCTCTGGCAGCAAAATATCCCTCTGTTACCCAGAATGATGTCCGAGTATGCACATAGCATCACCGGTATCGACATCCATCCGGGAGCAATAATTGGTCAGAGTTTTTTCATTGACCACGGCACCGGGGTTGTCATTGGTGAGACTTCAAAAATTGGCGAACAAGTGCGCATTTATCAAGGCGTGACACTCGGAGCCCTCTCTTTGCCCAAGGACGAGGTGGAGCAACTGCGCCATGAAAAGCGGCACCCCACCATAGAAGATGATGTAACCATTTACGCCGGCGCTACCATCTTGGGGGGTCAGACCATAATTGGGCGCGGTTCTGTTATAGGCGGTAGCGTCTGGATTACCAGTTCAGTACCCCCGGGAACCAAGGTCTTCTTGGCCCCACCAAAACTTCTCTACAAAAACACCGCGCCCGAAACAGACGTGAGGTAATGGCATATGAAAATAAACTTAAATATCGGTCACACCATCGGTCGAACCCCTTTGGTGTTGCTCAAGAATATGACCAACGGATCAGCAGTAAAGATTCTGGCAAAATTAGAGTTTTTCAATCCTCTGGGTAGCGTCAAAGACCGCATCGGCCGGAGCATGATCCAGGCAGCAGAGATCGAGGGCAAGTTAAAACCCAGTAGTACTATCATCGAGCCCACCAGTGGTAATACCGGTATAGCTTTGGCAATGATTGCAGCCATCAAGGGCTATCGGCTGATCCTGACCATGCCCGAGACCATGACAGTCGAAAGGCGCAAGCTTCTTACCCGACTGGGTGCGGAACTGGTGCTCACTCCCGGAACCGAAGGAATTAAAGGTGCGATAAAGAAGGCAGAGGAGTTGGCCGCAACAACTCCTGACTCCTTTATGCCCGACCAATTCGCCAACCCCGCCAATCCGGCCGTGCATCGGGAGACCACCGCCCTCGAGATCTGGAAAGACACGGACGGAGAGGTTGATATTTTCGTTTGTGGAGTCGGTACCGGGGGGACCATCAGCGGCGTGGCAGAAGTGATCAAGGCCAAAAAGCCTTCTTTCAAAGCCATTGCCGTTGAACCGTCTGAATCACCAGTTCTCTCCGGAGGGCAACCCGGTCCGCACCGGATTCAAGGGATTGGTGCCGGCTTTGTCCCGGCGGTGCTCCGAGTAGATCTCATCGACGAGATTATCCAGGTTAATGCAGACCAAGCTGAGGAAACGGCTGCAAGGTTGGCGAGGGAAGAAGGCATCCTTGCCGGGATCTCCAGTGGCGCAGCTACCTGGGCAGCGTTGCAAGTCGCCAACCGAGAAGAGAACAAAGGCAAGACTATTGTGACGCTGCTCCCAAGTACCGGTGAACGGTATATTAGCACGTGGCCATAAACGCATAGCGCAGAGCGC
>CBFDBW010000531.1:0-2153 GCA_965603145.1 uncultured Syntrophobacterales bacterium | reverse complement strand
CTACGTCTCAAAGAGCTGCGCTCCAAGAGAGGTCTATCCCAGACTGAACTGGCCAAACTGGTGGGAGTAACCCCCAGCACGATCTCCCAGGTAGAGAGCAGTCTCATCTACCCTTCCTTACCAGCCCTGATGAAGATGGCGGAAATCCTCTCGGTGGAGATTAGCTCTTTCTTCCAGGATCAGACGGAACAGAAAAAACGCCTTATCTTTACCTCAGCCGAGGCGGTTGATGTAAAGTTCCCAGATTTGCCCGAGGGAGCCGTTTTCGCCAAACTTCTGTCACCTCTAGATTTCGAATCCAAAGCGGAACCATACCTCATTGAAATTCCACCCAAGGAAAAACTACCCTCTCATTTTTTCATTCACAAAGGAGAAGAGATCGGCTATTTGCTTTCAGGGAGATTGCAGGTTCAATTAGAAAAAGCAGCTTACAGTCTTCGTGCAGGGGATGTGATCTACCTCACCTCAAAAATGCCTACCCAATGGAAGAATCCCGGTCCCGGTGTGGCCAGACTTCTCTGGATAAAGATCAAGTAAGAGCAGACGGTTGAAAGACGGTGTTTCGCGTTCTGCATAATCTTTTCCCGAAGCCTGCTTCAGTGCTACCAAGCCTTAAAATTCCAGAGAAGATGAGCCAGCAATTCGACCCGCTGAAAAAGTGAATCCTTTAGTATCCTTTCATTTTCGGAATGGTCCATCTCCCCTACGGGGCCGAGGCCGTCGATTGTGGGGAGTCCCGAAGCGGCCAAAAGGTTTGCATCCGAGGCACCGCCACGGCTCTCCTCGGACAAAGAAATCTGAATCTCTTCGGCGATGCGAGTTGCCTCTTGATATAGTCTGGCTGTAGCGGGTGTGCGTGCCATAACGGGACGGGAATGGCTGCGAGCAACCTGCACTATCAGGCTTGAATGATATGGGGAGTTCGTCAATGCGCGGATTCTCTCCTCAATCTCATCGCTCTGCCTTTGTGCTGAGAAACGGACCTCAAACTCAGCCTCGGCTTTTCCAGGGATGACATTTGCGGCGCTGCCTCCTGAAGCTCTTCCCACATTGACGCTCAGACCCGCTTCCTGGTCATTAAGGGCTTCCAGTTTTAAAATCTGGTGGGCCAGCTCTACCACAGCACTTTGCTTGGCTGTCTGTAAGTTACCGGCGTGACCGGCCTTGCCCTTTATCTTCAACGAATAGCGGCACAGTCCTCGCCGAGATGTAACCACCGAGCCATCTGGTCCACCGCACTCAAAGACAAAACCTAACCGACAGGAACGAGCCAGTTCCTCCAGCTTCTGGCCTGAACCCGGAGAGCCTATTTCTTCATCACCGTTAAAGGCTAGCAAGAGAGGTATCTTGGGCAAAACTTTCAAGCGATCCAGCGCCCAGAGAGCTCCCAGGATCACCGCAAGACCTCCCTTCATGTCAGCAACGCCAGGGCCAGACAGGTAGGGATCTTGAGAAATCATACCACTGTCAAAGGTGCCCGGAGGAAAAACCGTATCCAGGTGTCCTACCAGGAGGATGGGATCCTCTCCGGAAGGGCCATAACGACAGGTCCAGAGAGTTTCTTTTTTAGAGCTTGTAACACTTTGCAGTTTGAGGGGAGAGGGAAGGGCCCCGCCCACCGCCTCAGCCATTTGAGCAACTCCCTCAACATTGTGAGAGTAGCTGTTTATGGTAACCAGCTCATCCAGAAGAACCAGAAGGCTTTTTTTGAGAGAGCCGACGATCGCCTTGACCTCTTGTGTGTCCAAGCTAAGCTGTTTTTTCATCTTCGTACTGCAAGACGTACCCGCCCCAAGTGCGGATGAGCACGTCGCCGTTGAAGTTAGTATTCAAAAGATATTGTGGCACAATTGGAGTCTTCCCTCTACCTTCTGGTGCTGTGATGATGTAGTTGGGAACCGCCATGCCTGAAGTATAGCCGCGAAGGTGTTCCATGATGTTCAAGCCTTCTTGAATTGAGGTGCGAAAATGGCGGATACCTTCTACTTTTTTACAATTGAAAATGTAGTAGGGAGCCACCTTGATCCTAAGCATCTCATGCATGAGCACCTTCATCACGTGTGGGTCGTTGTTGATTCCTCTCATGAGCACGGTCTGGTCTCGTACCACAACCCCGGCCTTGGTGAGCATGTCCACTGCTTCTTGCGCCTCCC
>CBFDBW010000530.1:0-2163 GCA_965603145.1 uncultured Syntrophobacterales bacterium | reverse complement strand
TTCTCAACTAATTGTTACTTACTACTGATTACTTCTGTGGTGCCTAGTGCTTAGTCCCTAGTGCCTAGTTGGAAATGCTGTCCGCTGCCTTCTGTCGTCCGACTTCTGACTTCTGTCCTCTGCCCTCTAATCCCCGTCTCTCTTTTCTCCTTGAAAGTTAACAGTAAGTGTGATAGTTAGAATCGGTTTACCCGAAGGTACGGTTCGGTCCGCTTCGCACACTATTGTTGCAGGAGAGGGCCAAGTTTAAGAATTACTGAAACCCCTTTCTTTCAATGTTTACAGGAACTAAAGGAGGTTTTGTTAGGACTGTTTTTCAAACCACACATCCCCTCAATCCTTTGGTGTCCCGGGTTGCGGGGTGGCTAGGTATTGCCGGGGGGATGGAGGAAAAACCAGAGGGAGGAAAAAATGCCAGTTATCACCATGAAGCAACTTCTCGAATCTGGTGTCCATTTTGGACATCAGACCCGCCGCTGGAACCCGAAGATGAAACCTTACATTTTCGGAGCACGCAATGGAATCTACATCATTGATCTACAAAAGACCGTCCCCATGTTTAATACTGCCTATCAATTCTTAGTTGATACGACGGCAGCCGGAGATTCCGTACTTTTTGTCGGCACCAAGAAACAGGCAGTGGACTCCATTGTGGAAGAATCCGAGCGCTGCGGTATGTTTCGCGTCACCCACCGCTGGCTTGGCGGCATGCTCACCAACTTCCAGACCATCAAGAAGAGCATAGACCGACTTAAACAACTCAAAGGTATGCAAGAGGATGGTAGCATCAGTAAGTTTCCCAAGAAAGAGATCCTCCAGATGGAACGGGAGATGATGAAACTGGATAGGAACCTGGGGGGCATTGAGGACATGGAGCGACTGCCAGGTGCTGTTTTTATAGTGGATCCAAGGCGTGAAAATATAGCTGTAGCAGAGGCCAACAAATTGCGAATACCCATCGTTGCGATTGTGGACAGCAATTGCGACCCCGATCCCATCGATTATATTGTTCCGGGGAATGACGACGCTATCCGCTCCATCCGCCTTTTTGCTTCCAAAGTCGCGGATGCATGTTTGAAGGGCAAACAGAAAAGAGAAGAGCAACTTCAAGCAGCAATGGACAAAGCGACCACTGACGCCGCAGCCGAAGCTGCATTGATCGGCACTGCTATATCTGCTGAAGAAGGCGGCCCAGAGATCGAGATTATCAATCCTATAGAAGAATGAGCGACCTTGAAGGAGGAAAAAATTGCAAATCACTTCAGCAATGGTGAAAGAGTTGCGGGAAAAAACCAGCGCTGGGATTATGGATTGTAAGACGGCACTCCAGGAAACCCAGGGTGACATGCAGAAAGCCGTTGATTATCTGAGGCAGAAAGGTCTGGCTGTAGCTCAAAAGCGAGCCGGCAGAACCGCCAGTGAGGGTATGGTCCATTCCTATATCCACGCGGGCGGCAAAATAGGAGTCATGGTGGAGGTAAACTGCGAAACCGACTTCACCGCCAGAAACGAGGCCTTTGGCGACTTTGTCAAAAACCTCGCCATGCATATTGCCGCAACCAACCCCTTGGCCATTGACCGTGAGGGTCTTGCCCAGGAAGTCGTAGCGCGTGAGCAGGAAATCTACCGGGCGCAGGCCCTTGAAACAGACAAACCAGAAAACATTGTCGATAAAATTGCCGAGGGTAAACTCAATAAATTCTACCAGGAGGTTTGCCTCTTGGAGCAGTCATACGTACGCGACACTGATATTACCATCGAAGACCTTCTCAATGAGCTTCGCGTCAAGACTGGCGAAAACGTAATAGTACGTCGCTTCATCCGTTATCAGTTGGGTGAAGATTCGGCAAGCTAGCACCGTGAGGTAGATCGGCTCCGCCTAACTCCAAAAAAGTTGGCTTTCCATCGATGACACCGAATAAGGACCATGTCGAAAGCTAAATACAAGCGGATACTTCTCAAAATAAGTGGTGAGGCTCTGATGGGGGACGCCTCCTTCGGTATCGTCCCCGAGGTTATCGACAAGGTAGCCGCAGACATATATGAAGTGGACAGTCTGGGAATCCAGGTTGCCGTGGTTATTGGGGGAGGCAACATCTTTCGCGGCTTGTCTGCTGCTTCCCGCGGCATGGACCGGACCTCGGCGGACAATATGGGGATGTT
>CBFDBW010000529.1:0-2169 GCA_965603145.1 uncultured Syntrophobacterales bacterium | reverse complement strand
GGTATCCCTATCACCAGCACCAGAATCACTTGCCACTCCATCTCGCACCTCCTTTTTTGATCTTGGAGGGGGTTTCCCCCTGTCCACTATCAGCTTAGCACGCTGCTGGCAATATTGACTTCCGCCGTAATGCCTGTTCTTGCTCGCCAAAAACACCTGTTCAATGAGCCAGAATAGGGGCTTTTGCACCTGCGGTGACCACTGGGGAACGAAGCCAATATGCCTAATGGAAAGCGGTATTTCTACGTGAGCGCAGCCAGGCAGGAGAGCGATTGAAAACCTTCTTCAAACTCCTTGGCCGCCCCTGTGTATTGGCGCACTCCCAACTTATGGAGGCGAAAGGGGGACCCCCGTCCCCCAAAATCCAGCGCTCCGATAGCAAGTCTTTTCGGAGCTCTTAGTTTCCAAGTGAAAATCCCGCTTCAGTAGAGGTATCCCTTTTTGTAGCAGTTAAGGTTGTAGACTGGTGGTGACCGGGTCGCCGGAGAAGTCCATTCAGACAAACCACAGACTAATATGGAACCGTTATTTATCGAGGCAACTCGCATGCGCCCAGCCAGCTGATCTCATATACATCGCTACCCCTTTTTTTTCTTCGTCTGTCGTCACCTCTAGGTGGCCACCGCATACTGAGCATCTGTACGTCACTACGAATTGTCGATGTGCCTTGTCAAACCCTCGCTGGAAAGCTTTTTTGGTGGAGGGGGCCTGTTTGCCCAAGGATTCTCGGAGTATGTCACCGAGGCTTTTACCACTCTTTTCCCTTAGATCCTTGAGCTGGTCGTACAGATCTTGTGATACCCTGATGCTCACGGTGGGGTGGGTTTGGTTGTATTTTATCTTTGACGGTGGTTGGTGCTTTTTCTTTTTCACGCCAAACCTCCTTTATTCTTATCATTTGACCTATGTAATAATGGGTATAACAAACCATGAAATAACCATGTAAATAACCATGTAAATAACCATGTAATAAGGGTGTCGCAAACGATGGCGCAGACGATAGGGCAAACCATGGAGCAAACCATAGGGTAATCGCCAATTCTGTTTATGGACAACGGCATGTTCTGACCTCTCAAGACGGCTTTGGTATCTTTTGGGCTCAGTTGCGGATTTGTTGGTTGTGGGCTTCTGCTGACTGCAAGATAACTCCTTCACTACCGTGCTTGGTGACTCACAGACATGGAACACCTTTTCCTGCGAAGTGGCGTAACATTTGAATGCATCTTGTGGTGAGATGCAATAAGGCCGGCTCCCAGTCGAACATGTGAGGCAAGTGATTGGACTCCGATAGCATCAAAATTTGGTGTCGCAACTCCAGATCAGCCCGATGAATTACGAGCTCTTTCGCGGGATCTTCGACAGGGAATCTTTCCGGGCAAACTATGCCGAAGCCGTTATCTGGCACAAAAGCCTTCGTCGAGTAGTCTTTTAAGGGTGGCATAGCCAATGCCGAGCTCTTTGGCAGCCCGGCGCCTTGAGATATCTCTCGCTGAGAGGCGCTCCAAAATAGTTTTATAGCGGGACTTGAACCCTCTCCTATCCGTAACCCTTGGTCGACCGATTTTCTTGCCCTGGCGGGCTGCTCGGTCCATCCCGGCCTTGACCCGTTCACGGATCAACTCGATCTCGAACTCAGCAAGTGCGGCCAGCAGGTTGAGCAATAGTCTGCCAATGGCAGTAGAAGTGTCGAACTGTTCACGAAGGCTCTTGAAGGCGATACCTAATACTTCCCAGGTATAAAGGGTATCGTGCATGTGCTTGACTGAACGGAAAGCCCGATCGAGCTTGAAAACGATCACAACGGTAAATTTCCGCTTGGCAGCGTCGTCGAGGAGTTGCCTCCAGGCAGTACGGTGAGCGATATCGAGTGCTGGGGCCTGGTCAACGTACTCCCGGTATACTTCCCAACCTTGAGCGGAGCAGAAGTCACGCAGTGGCAGGAGCTGGGTTTCAGGGTTCTGCTCCTTGTCGGAGGTTGAAACTCTTGCATAGATAGCTACCTTCATGGTAATACCTTAAGTCCGACTCATCGGGCAGTGGTATCCTTGTTTTGCTGCTGGGTGCGCTTTAGCAGTCGGTCGATCTTGTAGCCATTAAGCTTCTTGATGTTGATATGGTCCAAGGGGGATGAAACGCGACCGCGCAACATATCTTGAGTTGACGAGAGAT
>CBFDBW010000528.1:0-2188 GCA_965603145.1 uncultured Syntrophobacterales bacterium | reverse complement strand
TAGCCCGGATATTTCATGAATTGCTGTCGCGAGATCACGAAGATGGGCGTGCCACCGGGCAACCGCTGGGTGTTGGTTCCGAGGCGTACCTAAACGGTACGTCGCAGGAGCCAACACCCGAGGACGCCAGGAAGGACGGCCATATCCGTGGTCGCAGCAAGTAATTCATGAAATATCCGGGCTAGGGAACCTCTTCCCTCGACGCACCCTGTACATACAAAAAGGGCAGCCTATCTCACCCAGAGATACTGCCCGTAACAAGCACTAAAAAAAGAATCCGGGCCCTGACGACCCGGCTTTGAGCCATCCCCAGAGGGGGTCTTCACGTCTTTTCTTCATGCGGTAATCTGCTGGAGTAATGGAGCCCGGCGATTTTAGATCTTAGAGTGCAGATTTAAGATTTAAAATCTCAATACCTCTCGGTAAGAAATGCATTTACCTCAATCTTCAATCTGAAATCACAAATCATAAATCTTACAAAGACTGGCCCTAAGGTCTGGATTTTCGATGTTGAATAAGATCACCCTTCTTTCAGAAACCTCTCTATCTTCGCTTTTCCCTTGAGGGTCTCGACGTATTCAGCTATCGCTTCCTGGACTTTCTGCTGCTTCAAGTACTGTTCCAGCCTGTCTTTGACCTCTTCATAAGAGAATGTGCTCTCAGGCGTTCTGTCGGTAACCATGATGAGATGATATCCGAATCTGGTCTCCACCATCCCACTCACTTGTCCAGGTTTCATAGTAAAAGCCGTCTCTTCAAAAGGCTTCACCATTTGACCCCGCCCGAAGAAGCCTAGATCACCACCTTTGGGACCGCTGGGACCCTCGGAATACTCTTTGGCAAGAGCGCCGAAATCCTCACCTTTCTTGAGTTTTGTCTGGAGCGATTCGATTTTTGTCCGCGCTTCAGCTTTCTTCGCTTCGTCTGCCCCGGGATCAACTTTGATCAAAATGTGACTGGCTCGCACCTGCTCAGGTTTCTTAAAAGTTTCCAGGTGGCTATCATAGTAGGCCCTGGTTTCTTTTTTAGAAACAGCAACTTTTTCTCCAATTTGATCGTTAAGGAGTTTTCTAATGGCCAAATCCCTCTCGAGCTGAGGTCTCAAAGCTGCCTCAGTTAGATTCATCGTGCTCAAGGCATTCTTGAACTCGGCTTCACTGGAGAATCGCCCTTTTAGTGCGGTTAATTGCTCATCAATCTCCTTTTGATCGACCTTGATACCCTTTTTCTGGCTCTCTTGATAGAGCAGCTCTCGAGCGATAAGCTTCTCGAGCACTTGCTTTCTAATTTGGCCGCGCTCCAAATCATTGGGAAACCTGCCCGTCCTCTGCAAGTGCTCAAGAGCTCGGTTCATCTCGGTATCGAACTCGGCCTGGTTTATAACCGCACCGTTGACCACCGCGACCTTCTGTTCCGCAGACTGACTTTCACCTGCGTATGCCGGCGACGCCAGGGTGATCAGAGCCAAAACAATCAGTAGTACCCAAAATGGAATTACCCTTTCTGTGTGCATTCGCATTTCTCCTTCTGGGCGCCATGAAAAAATGAGCGCCAATCACAAGCATCAAGTCATCTGGCTTCGCCGTCATTGGATCTCCACAACAAATGACCATGCATGACAGCAAGGCGAGATGACCCAATGGCCATGCAACCCTATGCGGTACGCCCTTTATGCTACTTGATCCTGGCCAGCTTGTTTCGGGCAATCTTGGCCTGGTTGCTGTTCGGATAACCCTTAACCACTTTTTTCAAGAGTATCTTTCCTGCAGTCTTGTCTCCAAGCTCCAGAAAGGCCATGCCCTGTTTGAGCAAAGCGCTACTCACCTTGTCGCTCTTGGGGTAGTCCTTGATGGTCTTTTCATAGGCGCCTATAGCTTCCCGATATCTCTTCTCCGAATAATAGCATTCACCCAGCCAGAATTGAGCATTGTCGGCCAAGTCAGTTTTCGGATAACGTTCAAGATAGCTGCTGAATTCGGCCCTTGCTGCCTCGAATTTCCCACCCCGGAACAGTTGGAAAGCCTTGTCATAAAGCCCCTCTGCATCTGAGGGAGGTGGTTTGCTGGCGGTTTTCACCTCTACCGCCCCGGATTTGGCTTGGTCTGCTTTCTTCTCTTTCTGTGATCCCGTTGGCGAGGTGACTACCAGTTCTTGAAGTCCAAGGTAGCTGGCCATCAGGTTCTGTCCT
>CBFDBW010000527.1:0-2188 GCA_965603145.1 uncultured Syntrophobacterales bacterium | reverse complement strand
CGCGCAGATGGTTCACTTTAAACACGAGGAGGCTGTTTATGAATTGGACAGGCCTGGCATATGCCATGGGTGTCGGAGGGACCGGGGGCGGTGGTGCCCAGGGGGGCGGTTTCGCCGCTTTAGTGCCTCTGCTGCTAATGTTTGCCATTTTTTATTTTTTGCTGATTCGACCCCAACAGAAAAAGCAGAAGAAGCACCGAGAAGTACTAGCCACCCTCAAGAGGGGTGACATGGTGGTAACTGTTGGCGGACTGCATGGCAAAGTCACCGGTCTCACCGAAAAGGTTGTAACTTTGGAAATCGCCGAAAAGATACGGGTGAAAGTGGGGCGAGGCTACATTGCCGGTACGGCGGCCCAAGAGCCGGAGCCAAGCAAAAAGTAGGAGAGCTCAGGAGGTTTGCCGCCAAACGCATAGCGCTTGGCGCAGCAGGCCGCAAGCAGAAATAAACTAGGCACTTTGGGCTTTGCTGATATTCGACCATTTTACCCGGACTAAAAACTTACTGTGAGAGGAGAAAGTTAGCGTGAAGGATCTGAGATGGCGTGCTGCTCTCGTGCTGGCGGTTTTTGTGGTAGCGTTAGTCTATCTGCTACCTACCCTGGGCAAAGAGCTGCCTGAATGGTGGGTTAAATTCTTTCCCGATAAGAAGATTAACCTCGGTTTGGACCTCCAGGGTGGAATGCATCTGGTTCTGGAGGTGGAAAATGATAAGGCGGTGGAAAACACGGTGGAGCGTCTTGCTCAGGAGATTAAAGGTGAACTTGGCACCGCACACATCCGGTTCCGCCTGGTTGAACGACAAGGTGGGGATGGGGTACGGTTGCTGTTGCCGAAGGAACAAGACTGGCAGCAGGTCGCTGACCTCATGAAGGATAAGTTTCCTCTTTTAGAGGTGACAGACCGTACATTGGCCCAAGACCAACTCCAGGTTCTCTTCAGGATTGAGGAAAGCCAGGTGCGCCATATAAAAAAGCTGGCAGTAGACCAGGGGTTGGAGACCATCCGCAATCGTATTGACCAATTTGGAGTTAGTGAGCCGGACATCCGAACCCAGGGGGAAAACCGTATCTTGATCCAGTTGCCCGGCATCAAAGATCCGCAGCGGGCAATTGACCTCATCGGCAAGACGGCTCTGCTGGAATTCAAGCTGGTGGATGAGCAACGAAGTGTTGAAGAGGCCTTGAAGGGTAGGGTGCCCGCCGGTGGCAAAATCTACTACAGCCGTAAAGTCGACCCGGTCACCGGTCAAGTGAGGCGCAATGCCTACCTGCTCAAGGACCGCACTTTACTCACCGGCGAATATCTAACCAATGCCGAGGTACGCATTGATACCCAATACAATCGTCCCTACGTTTCCTTGAGTTTCGACGATCGCGGCGGCAAACTCTTTGAGAAAATCACCGGGGCAAACGTCAAGAAGCGGCTGGCCATTGTGCTCGACGGCAATGTCTATTCTGCCCCTGTTATCCAGGATCGCATCAGCGGGGGCAACGCCGTAATCGAGGGCCAGTTCACCATGGATGAGGCCAAAGACCTGGCCGTGGTGCTCCGTGCTGGGTCATTGCCCGCTCCAGTGCAAATACTCGAAGAGCGTACCGTGGGTCCATCTCTAGGAAGAGACTCCATCCGTAAGGGGCTTATCTCCGTGGCAGTGGGTGGTGTGCTGGTGGTGGTATTCATGGTTATCTACTACGGCGGCTCCGGAATCATCGCCGATCTGGCCCTGATCCTCAATATTATCTTGATTATGGCGGCGTTAGCTGGTTTTGGTGCCACCCTCACCTTACCGGGCATCGCCGGTATAATTCTCACTATCGGTATGGCGGTTGACGCCAATGTTTTGATTTTTGAGAGGGTGCGGGAAGAATTGCGGCTGGGTAAGACGCCGCGGGCAGCCCTGGACAGCGGCTACAGCAGAGCCACCTGGACAATTGTGGACGCAAACGTTACCACCTTGATTGCCGCTTTGGTATTATTACAATTCGGCACCGGTCCCGTGAAAGGCTTTGCCGTTACGCTGAGCCTGGGCATTGCCGCCAGCATGTTCACCGCCATTTTTGGAACCAGGCTGTTGTTTGATTACTTGCTGCAAAAAAGGCGAATGAAGACGTTAAGCATCTGACAAATCGCATAGCGCAAAGGGCATGGCGCAGAGAGTTCAAAAAAATGTGTTTTCGCTATGCGCT
>CBFDBW010000526.1:0-2189 GCA_965603145.1 uncultured Syntrophobacterales bacterium | reverse complement strand
GATCTTTATAACGATAGTTGCCCTGTTGGTGGGATTAATGGGTGGAGTGCTCTTGAGCCAAACTAAGATGGGTAAGACGGTGCTGGCTCGGGAAAGCTTCCAGCCTAAGGAATTTGTGAGTGCCAAAGAGTTTCGCTTGGTAGATGCGAATGGTAAAACCTTGGCCGTTCTTGGTGGACATCCAGGAAAGGAGCCGTTTTTGCCGATCGAACCTGCCCTACGCTTCTATGGCAACAATGGCGAGCTTGTCATACTCCTCGGCATTGTGCCGGGCAACAAACCGAAATTGGCACTTTTCGATGAGCATGGCAAAACTATATGGGAGACTCCTTAACAATAACTACTACCTGCCCTTTATTGAAGGTTACAGTATTGCAAAGCTTGCACCACCAAAAGAGTTCGTGCGGAAGTCGCTCAAGGATCTGGATCTGATTAACCGCTTTAGCATTCAGGTGCTGGCTATCAAAGAGATCGTTCCCGAGAGATTTACGCTAATTCCTACAGGAGGCTTTCTGGTAAAGGATAGCGATGCCCAAATCGTTTTAGGTCCTGATGAGGTCCTCAAAAAGCTTCAAGCCGGAGATTTCAGGATCTGAGACGAACACGATTGCACTGATCAGCGACGGAGGAAAACGCCTGCTCCAATACAAACCGCAAGGCAGAAGTTGGAACAGGATCAAGGCGGGCCAGAACTGGACAAAGACCTAAGGTTGACTTGGCAGCCTCTAAACCAAGCCCACTGGAGCGAGCCAGAGAGCTGAAGAAGTGGCCGCTGTGAAGACCTTATGGGGACAATAACAGCATGACGAGGGCAGTTCGTCGGAGGAGATAATGACCAGTCCCGACCACATTACCAAGCTCAAAGAAAACGTGAAGGCTTGGAATTTCTGGAGGCCAGAAAATGGGGATATTGTCCCAGATCTCAACCACATGGTCCCCGATTCCTTTGAGGCCAATAAGGATAGCTAATTATGACTACTGACCGAAGTAAACTCCTCCCAACTCTAAAGTCATATCTGAGCCAAAATCAATTGGATGCGGCGGTTTTGATGCTCGCCGACCTCCACCCTGCCGATATAGCCGATCTATTCGAAGTTCTTGAAGAGTCTGAGAAGAAGGCGCTGTTTAAACGGTTGGACACAGATACAGCCTCAGAGGTAATCGCTCAGCTCTCGGACTTTTCCAGAGATCAGATTGTCGCCGACCTGCCCCATCGGCGTCTCAGCGAAATAGTTGACGAACTAGACTCGGATGATGCAGCCGACCTTCTTGCCAGTGTCTCTGAGGAGGTGACTGAGGAGGTCCTGGCGCGCATTGATGTCAAGGATTCGCAAACGGTGCGCCGCCTTCTCGCCTACGATGAGGAAACCGCCGGCGGTATCATGCAGGCAGAGCTGCTGGCCGTGCGTCAGGAGGCCACTATTGCCGACGTCATCAAACGCGTTCGCTTGCTGGGTGAGGATCTGGACTATCTGACCAATATCTTCGTGGTTAATTCCCGTACCCAAGTGGTGGGGCAGTTGAGCCTGAAGAGGCTCATCCTGTCAAACCCTGGCGACCCTGTCTCCCAAGTGATGGAAACTGTCTTGCAGGCTATTCCCGTGGATATGGATCAGGAGGAAGTGACCCGGATATTCCAGAAGTACGACATTATCTCGGCGCCGGTGGTGGAGGCGGATGGCACCCTGGTGGGGCAGATCACTATCGACGACATTATGGACATCGTCGAGGAGGAGATCACAGAGGACATGCTGCGCATGGTCGGCACCCACGAAGATGAACTGGTCTACGGCGACAAGATCTGGAAGATCTCTCGCCTCCGCCTCCCCTGGCTTTTGACCAACCTATTCGGCGGCTTGTTCACCGGTTACCTCCTGTGGCTTTTCAAGGTAGCTTTGGCCGATGCCATCGTCCTGGTCACCTTCGTGCCGGTGATCACCGGCATGGGGGGCAATGTGGGTGTCCAATCATCCTCAATCACGGTAAGGGGCTTGGCCACAGGTGCTGTTGACCTACACAGGGTAGGCCACATTGTATTCAAGGAAATCAGGGTGGGACTGCTCATGGCCCTGGCCTGTGGCCTTACCATAGGGATCGCTGCCGAACTGTGGCATCACAACCCCGCTTTGGGGCTCACTGTAGGGTGCGCTATGGTGGGGGCCATTCTGATTGCATCAACCATGGGAACA
>CBFDBW010000525.1:0-2190 GCA_965603145.1 uncultured Syntrophobacterales bacterium | reverse complement strand
CCATCATCAGTCAACCCGGCTTGCTGACGTTACACCCGAAGTCATATGGCTACGCTGTCATTTGTTGTAAAATGAAATTCGCAAACCGCAATCTTCCCACTGCCTCCAACCTCAAGCGAAGCGCTCCTCCAACCTCCAACAGCATAGCCCCCTGCCCTATGCCTTCTCAAATCTGCATTCCGAAATCCGCAATCCGAAATCTACCTACTACGCGCCCCTCACCGCTTTCAAAAATGCCTCGAGACTCTCCGGATCTTCTACGTTATAGACATCCAGCTCTCGATCAATCTGCCTCATCAATCCCCTGAGGACCTTTTTGGGTCCCACTTCAACAAACCTCTGATATCCGTCTTCGATCAATCTTTCCATTGAATGCTGCCAGCGTACTGGAGCGCATAGTTGCTTGACAAGATTCTCTCTGGCAGCATTACCATCTGCCACATAGGCCCCATCCACATTTGCCACAACCGAGATTTGGGGATCTCGGAACGTTTGCTGTGCCAATTCAGGCTCAAACTTTTCCCTGGCATCTTCCATACACCTACTGTGCCATGGACCGCTCACATTCAGACGCACACATCGTCTCGCCCCAGCATCTGTGCAGATTTCCATTGCCCGAAGAACGGCGTCTTCTACACCGCTTACTATTACCTGGCCCGGCGAGTTGTAGTTGGCCATCTCTATGTCACAGGTATCACAAACCTCGTCGATCTTTTCCGCAGGTAGATTGAGAATAGCTGCCATCGCACCTGGTTGCTCATCTGCCGCCTCTTGCATGAGTCGGCCCCTGAGTCGCACTAATTCCAACACAGTTCTTTCATCGAGTACGTCAGCCAGATAAAGTGCGCTATATTCCCCCAGGCTATGACCTGCCGCAGCCGCAGCTTTCACGCCGTTGAGATCAAGAGCCATAGAGCATGCCATGTTGATCAGGGTGATAGCAGGTTGTACGTGATGGGTGAGTACGAGTTCGTCTTCTGGACCCTCAAAACAAAGCTGCTCCATGTCCATATCGAGGATCTCTTTTGCCCGGCTGAAGAGATCCCGGACTTCCTGATATTCGTCATAGAAAGCTTTACCCATGCCAATGTATTGTGACCCTTGTCCAGGAAAAAGAAAAACTAGACCTCGGTTACTCATAAGTGCTCCTCTGTTTTTTCGAGAAACCCGGAAATCTCAAGTCAAAGTTTTTTTATTATTAAGTACCGAAGCTAGAAAAGCAAGCCCCACGATCCCTTCAGTAGTGCATAAATAGAGGCCTTTCGCGAAAACCGGGTGGTTTTTATTCTGGTTCACACACTTGCCGATTCTAGCCTTTCTAAACCACTTATTGCAGATCATATCGCAGAAAAATGGCAGAAATCCTCTAACCGCGACTGCCATCTGAATCACCTCCCTTTCGTTCTGGTTGCTCAAAACAGGTCCAGGTCTTCACTGCAAAGGCAATCACTGATAAAAAACCATATCTTGTGCTAGATTAAATTCTATCGGAAATTTAGATTAAGGGATGTAATGTAACTTTCACGGTGATCCAGGCTGGTTTGCATTTCTCATCAGTCTCTCCACTTGGCGATTGTTGAGCCATCTTAGCCACCTCACCTTCTCCCTGGTTGCCTCTTGGTCGTCAGGCTTGCCATTGAAGTCACCTCCTTTCTATCTGGATTTTAATGAATGTACCGTTAGATCCTCCAAACTCTTAGCATGAAGATAATTTACCTTGCATCCACGGCAATAAACCTTGTCCTTTAGAAGAAATATATGATCAGCGGACGAGCGGCCCAGATCACAACTACAATCTGCGCAAATAAGTGGAACTCGTTTCAAAGACGTTTCTTGCGTCTTCTTAGTTTTGGTCTGTTCTCCCATCGCACACTTTCTCTACAAGCGCCGGTCAAGTTAACCCTAATGTTCCATACCTACACCGGTAAAAACCGCTGCGCTCTCGCGATAGCACTCCATCTGCGACCGTGCTCACCTCGGACAGGACTTCACGTACGGTCAAGTACGCCTCGACCTGTCCGAGCCTGTGCGCAGCCACATCTGGCGCGCTCTTGCGCGTTTTTTCTTGGAACAGGTATGCAACGTTAGGGTTAAAGCAACTCCAATTTCACATCTTCCTTGGCCATCTAAATCACCTCCGCTTCTTCCTCTATTCTGCCTGTACTCGCCATTACTGTTCAATAATCTCAA
>CBFDBW010000524.1:0-2194 GCA_965603145.1 uncultured Syntrophobacterales bacterium | reverse complement strand
ATTTCGCCACATGAAAGCACGCCTGAACCATCCCTCCTGGAGATGACGGAAGTGCAATCCCTGGAAAACTGGCAGATATGGAAAGCGCTTTTCTTCGATTCGTCGCTGCCTGTCAATGCAAAGTAGAAATGTCCTATTTTCTGCAAAGTAGAGATGTCCTATCCAGGTGGGACAGAGGAGTGATAGAATCATGATGCCCAGGCGGAGGATAGAGCAATGCTGGCGAGCAACTCGAGCGCCATCTGGGTGACTATACAGCAGGGCAGAACAGAAATCGTTCTGCCCTTTCTTGTACCCTGGCACCGACCGTCACACCGTCCCGGTGTGCTTCCGGGAGGACAGGTGTGCCCTGCTGGTAGTCTCCAAAGCGATAAACGCATTGCTCCGCCGAGTGTCAATCACTGCCATGGGGGATAGTTTCCTTGATAGGTTTGCCGCTGATGTGGCGGCCGTACTGACGCCAAGGGTGATCTGGAGCAGGTTTATGGGGTTTCTTATGGTTCTTGAGATGAGCATCGATCTCTTTGCTGGTGATCACTTGAGCCTGGCGCTGTTGCATGTGGAAGATAGAGTAATTCAAGGGTTTGGCCTTGTAGAGGATGGTGATATCACCCTGGGCGTTCTCACAGACGGAAACCTGGGCCTTGCGCAAGGCATAGGTTGGGCGAGTGGTTTGGATCTGATAGATCACCTTGTTGTACTGGAGGGTCAGGTTTTTGGAAAGAATACGGGTTTCCTGGTGAGAGAAGATGACATTGAGTTCGTCTTCGGAGAACAAAAGGGCACGGTGGGCATCATGGTTGCTGCGGGGCAGGACAGCGAAGCGATGATTGAAATCTTCGATATACTCAGAGACAAAGGCATTGGCCACCTCGAAGGTTGAGATATCTCTCAAGCGCAGTTCTTTGACCAGCCGGTCTTGCAAAGTTTTGATGACACGCTCGACGCGTCCTTTGGCTTGGGGGGTATTGGCGCAAATAATCTCGATAGCTAAGCGCTTCATGGCCCGGCCGAACTGGGTCATGCCGGAGCCAGAGAGCGCATTCTTGGCATTGACCCTGAAAATGCCGTGTTTATCGCTGTAGAAGGCCATTGGACGGCCATACTGAGCCAGATAACGGCGGGTGGCAGCAAAGTAGCTGAAGGTGCTCTCTGTTGGCGTGAAGAACAGTTCCATCAATCTGCCGGTGGCATCGTCAATGAAGACCAGTAGGTTGCATTTGGTTCCCCGATCTTCGAACCAGGCATGGGGCGACCCATCGATCTGTACCAACTCACCAAAACAGGCCCGTCGTTCTCGCATCTGGTGTACCGGTGGTCGTTTGACCTTCCTGGGTTTCCATATTCCTTCCTCGATCATGATCCGCCGCACACTTTCCCGAGAGATTTTCAGACCATGGATTTCCGACAACTTCTCCTGGGCCAACGTCGGACCAAAATCGCCATACCGCTCGTAGATCAAGTCCCGGATTTGCTTGACAACTCTTGACGATAAGCGATTGTTACTCGCTTTTCCCCGTCGCTTCGAGATCAACCCTTCCGCACCCTCCTTTTTGTATGCCTGTAACAATCGTCTCACATGCCGTTCACTGACCCCCAGTATTTCGCCAGCATCTCTCTGTGTCAGTCCTTTTTCTTCAATCCGCTTTATGATTTCTAATCGAGTTAGTTCTTCTTTGCTCATGGCTAGTAGTTTGTCCATTGCTGTCCCTTTCTTATCAAATAGGACATTTTAACTTTGCAGATATAGGACTCTACTACTTTGCGCTAACAGTTGTTGGTTTTGTTCTTTTCAAATCAAAATCAACATGGTATAATCTTTGACCGCCGCCATGAGCGGCTTTGTGTTGTCATAAACCAGATTGTAATGGCAGGTAATTATAATGAACGAATTGCTAAAAGCTGTGGAAGCTTCAGAAAATCCCAATGTCCCAGAAATGCGTATAGGGGATAATGTCAGTGTGTTTTTACGGATCAAAGAAGGTAACAACGAACGAGTTCAGGAATTCAAAGGTACGGTCATCAGCCAACGTAATGGCGGTAATAACACCAACTTCACGGTGCGACGTATTGCCAGCAATGGTATTGGCGTAGAGAGAACTTTCCTCTCTCGCTCGTCTCGCATTGAGAAGGTTGTAGTGCATCGCCATTCTCACGTAAGGCGTTCGAAGCTATACTTCTTGCGTGATCGAAC
>CBFDBW010000523.1:0-2195 GCA_965603145.1 uncultured Syntrophobacterales bacterium | reverse complement strand
AGCCTGCCTTCTCCCGTTCCGATTGTTCCTTTATTTTCGACGAAAGGGCTCCTTAAGCCTCTTCTGTACCCATTCTCGGTTGAGTCTGATCCCATATTGGTCATGCCTCATTTCTCTCTTTACGGACTTTTTCAGAGCCTCTTTGTAACACTTTAGAGCCTTGTCCCGTTGTCCGAGCAGGTCGAGAAGATGTCCCTGCCATACGATCGCCACGAAAACTCGCAACGGGTCGTCTTGTTCTTGGGCCTCTACTCCTCTGAAGGCCTCCAAGGCTTCTTTGTAGTACTTTCCATCGTACAACGTCAGTCCGAGCTTGAACCAACTGCCCGGGCTCGACAGGTTGTTATCCCGGGCCTACTCGAAGATATCCAGAGCCTTCTTCCCCGCCCCGACCCAGGGAAGGTCCTGGATGGCTTCGGTAAGCTGTTCGGCTGTCATTGGCGGTCGTTGGAAAACCAGGGGGAGGGCTTGCTCTGGGTCAAGCTGGACGTCTTTGAGTGGTGTTCGGCTCTCGAACCGGATTGTGTCCGCTTCCCTGAGACGATTCGTGAAAGTTCGCTGAGTAGTGCCGTCTTCGAAATGTGCCGCCACCGGCACGGGCATTTTCAAGTTACCCAGACACCGAATCTCTATCTCAGAGATATAAGCGTCACCCTTCTTTTTACATTTCTTTGAAGCAATCTTGTACGAAAGATACTTATTGGATTTCACCCATTGCTCGAAAAACCATCCCAGCTCTTGCCCGCTCTCCTGTTCGCACACCGCTCGAAACTCGTGCAGGCCGAGCCTTCGCCCGGCAAACTCTTTCAGGCATCGCCGGCAGATGCGGTCAAAGAGGGCCTCGCCCAGCACGCAATCAAGGGCACTGATGATGCTGTAGCCCTTGCCATGAATTACGATATTATCGAAGTCAAACTTGATTTTGGAGCGTTCTTTTGGTGACCTGCTGACGGTCGTGTCGAGGCCGATCCGTACGCCTTCGATGTATCTGGCCATGACTTCCTGGTGCTTTTGGTTACCAAGGCCTCTCGCGCGGCAGTACTCTCTGTCGTTGTAAAACCCCAGCCCAATCCACAGCCAGCCGGGATCGTCTTTTTCCATAACGTGCCTGCTCCAGTATTGATGGCCTATTTCGTGGGCGGTAATCCAGCGCCAGTGCAGCTCTGGTTTTTCCTCCATCCGGCCCATGCCATGGATGACTATAATGCTGGTAGCCGCAGGATAGCCTCCAGCCGGACGGTCCATTCCTGGAAGGATCGTCAGGATGCGATAGGGATAGAATCCAAACCGTTCCCGATAAAAATTGATGACATCGACTGCCGTTTCCTGAAGCAGCTCGGCGCACTTCCTGTCCTCGGGTCTGTAGAGACAACGAACAGCTACATCTTGGGCCTGGTCTTCAAGAACCTCGTATTCCTTGCTCAAGAAAAAGCCAAAAGACGGTACCGCCTCGGCGTGATAGCGACCGGTCTGGCGGTCAAACCGACCGCTCGTGGCAACCGTATATATATCCGGGACATCAAGCTTGACTTGATAATCATTATGGGTATCAAAGCCCCACCATAGCCGAGGCCAGCCGGTCATCGGCCCAATTTCGTTCAGTTCCTCAGGCGGGACAGGTGTGGACAGACCGAACTCAACCTGCAGCGTCAACGACTCACCGGGGCGGACAGGCTCGGCCAACGTGAAATCCTGTGGGTACGATTCCAGCGGCGTTGGCAACTTCACGGGTGTGCCGTTAGCCATGATCTTCAGGGTCTGGTTCCCGAACTTAAACCATGTGATGGCAAGCGTCTGCATTGGTCTGGATGTCGTGTTAACGAAAGAAATAACTTCCTTGCCTTGCAGGACGATGTCTTCTGCCAGCTTGATGGTGCAATCTATCTTGTAGTTTGCTCGCGGCGGTTGCCTCGGGGCCCAATACCCCACCGTGGCCGCCTCAGTCTCTTGAGCCTTGGTGATACTTGTGGATACCGTCAGTGCAAGGGCAGTCAAAGTATAAACCAAATGTACAAATAACCTGGTCCTTTGAATGTCTCCCTGTCCGCTGATACCTTTATATGCTCCGCACTTCGTATTGGATACTATAGAACAACTGAATGATAGCGCTGTCCCACGTCCTAAGTCAGTCATGTAAGTAGATTCCATTTTTGCTTCCTTCCTTTGATGTATGACAACAGTGGAGTTTCTTTGCC
>CBFDBW010000522.1:0-2200 GCA_965603145.1 uncultured Syntrophobacterales bacterium | reverse complement strand
AAGTACCGGTGAACGGTATATTAGCACGTGGCCATAAACGCATAGCGCAGAGCGCCAAGCGCAAAGCGTCAAAGATCAATTATCCTTCGCTTTGCGCTCTGCGAAATGAAAGATGGTGGTCTTATGCTATGGATAATGACTAGCCCTGGAAGGCGCCTTAAGACGACGACAAAGCAACTCAAAATAAAGACCAATACGAGATCGGAGGAGGGAATTCATGGCGAAGACCATCCAGGAAATCAATGAGAAAATTAAGAAAGGAAAGGCGGTTGTGTACACCGCCGAAGAGATAATCGAGGTGGTGAAGAACAAGGGGGCCAAGAAAGCTGCAGCCGAGGTGGACGTGGTTACCACAGGCACATTCGCGCCCATGTGCTCCTCTGGAGCCTATTTCAATGTTGGCCATTCTAACCCTCGCACCAAGCTGGGTGGCGGCACTGTAACTCTGAACGACATTCCAGTTTATACCGGCTTTGCTGCGGTAGACCTTTTTTTGGGAGCTACCGCAATACCGGACGATGATCCGCGCAACAAGATCCGGCCGGGTAAATTCCCCTACGGCGGCGGACATCTGATTGAAGATTTGCTGGCAGGGAAAGATGTGAAGCTCATAGCCCGTGCGTATGGCACCGACTGCTACCCCCGTCGCAAGTTGGAGACCTGGGTGCGACTTGAGGACATGAATGAGGCGGTGCTATTCAACATACGCAATGGTTACCAGAACTACAATGTGGCGGTAAACCTGTCTGACCGCATAATCTATACCTACATGGGTGTACTCCACCCGAAGCTGCGCAACGCCACATATTGTAGCGCTGGGCAACTGAGCCCCCTGCTCAACGATCCCTTCTACCGCACTATTGGGATGGGAACGCGCATCTTCCTTGGAGGCGGGGTTGGCTATGTGGTGGACAGGGGCACCCAGCACAACCCAGACGTGCCCCGCACTGAACAAGGAGTCCCGAGGATGGGTTCAGGGACACTGGCAGTTACGGGAGATCTGAAACAGATGAGTTCCCGTTGGCTCCGTGGTGCTTCCTTTACCGGCTATGGTGTCACTTTGGCTGTGGGGATTGGCATACCCATTCCCATCCTGAATGAGGAGATTCTTAACCACACTGCAGTGACAGATGAAGACATTGTCGCCCAGGTTATTGATTATAGCGAGGCCTATCCCAACTGTGTTCCTGGCAGCCTGGGGGAAGTCAGTTACGCCCAGCTCAAATCGGGTTCCATCACCGTAAACGGTAAAAAGGTGCCCACAGCCGGGCTGTCTTCTTATGCCCGGGCCAGGGAGGCTGCCAACATTCTTAAAGATTGGATTGCGGATGGCTCCTTCCAATTGAGCGAAACAGTGGCGCCCCTGCCTTCAGTGGACTCGGGGGTCAAGTTCAAAATGCTCCAAGAAAGGCCAATTCTCAACAACGCCCGGGTGGCAGTGGACTAAGGAGCCGTGTCTATAGCAGATTTAACCTCTTGTCGCACAAGAGCGGCTCTTTTCCAAACCGTGTGGGTTTCATGGGAATAATGGAGTTATGATTATTTCAGATTGTAGATTGCAGATTGCAGAGTTTTATGCAGTTTCAAGTTTTTCAATCTGAAATCTCAAATCTACCATCTGCAATCTTTACTAGGAGCTATAAAATGGCAACGAAGCGATTGACTTTCAACTTTCCACCGCATTTGATCGACCAGCCGGTCACCTATCAGCTCATTACAGAACATAAACTAAAAGTGAACATCCTCAGGGCCCGCATTACCCCCAGAGAATGGGGCAGATTGGTGGTGGAGATTAGTGGTAGTAAAAAGAATCTGGATGCAGGCTTGCAGTTTGCCACAGATTTGGGCTTGGATATCAAACCTCTTGCCCTGGATGTACAATGGAGCGCAGATAAGTGCATCGAATGCACTGCCTGCTCCTCTGTCTGTCCCACTGGAGCACTTTCAGTCGAAAGAAAAGAGATGCATGTCTTGTTCGATCATGAAAAATGCATAGCTTGTGAACTGTGTATACCTGCCTGCCCTTATGAAGCCATGCAGATTAGCTTCTAGCCGCTTCTCTGAGTTTCAATCACCCGGGGTGGCCGAAGCTACCCTGGGTGTTTCCAGTTAGTGTCCATCCGGGAACCCCCGATGGACATTGATGAGTTTCCGAGCCAGAAACGAGCAATTTTTCGCAAGATCAAGGAAATCAAGGAAT
>CBFDBW010000521.1:0-2202 GCA_965603145.1 uncultured Syntrophobacterales bacterium | reverse complement strand
TCTTTTCAACAATGCATATGAAATAGGGTGGGTGATAAAGATAATTATCTTCAACTGTGTAACTCATTGTTCGGACATGATTATCACCTACATTTTGGCCCGTTTATCTATTCTTAAACCCTTCCACCGAATCTCCCCGAGTGTCGAGGTGGGACTTGAGTCGACCCTGCTGCCCTTTGGCAATCTTGCTATATACTGCTCGTTTGAGGAATGTAAAGGCCACAGCCTTGTCCTGGTCAGTGATGATTTGCTCTAGGTTAATCAACCCTTTCTTATTGAAGGCAATACCGGTTTTCTTTATCGCTAACATCTTTCCTCCTCCCCTATTTTCTCAGTACATTGGTGCTCTATGTGAAAACCAGTGGGTGGTTTTCAGACAGATCTTTACCAGCATAAGCATAACCGGTACCTCGATGAGCACGCCCACCACCGTGGCCAAGGCCGCGCCGGAGGAAAGCCCAAAGAGCATGGTAGACGTAGCAATTGCTACCTCAAAATGGTTGGACGCACCGATCATCGCTGCCGGAGCCGCGTCCCGATAATCAAGCTTTAGCCATCGGGCAAGACCGTAACCGAGCCAGTAGATCAGGTTGGTCTGAATAAAAAGCGGGATGGCGATCCAGAGTATTGTGAGCGGGTTCGAGAGAATCACGTCCCCTTTGAAAGAAAAGAGAAGCATGAGGGTTATGAGCAGTGCGATGATCGTGATCGGCGTTAGTATGTGAAGAAACTTCTCTTTGAACCAGGCTTCACCCTTTGCCGCAATGATCCATTTTCGAGAGATATACCCGGCTACGAGTGGAAGCGCCACATAAATTCCGATGGAGAGAACCAGGGCTTGCCAGGGAACCGGAAGCCGGCCGATGCCCAGCAAAAATCCTCCGAGTACTCCATAGAGCACGAGCATAGTAAGCGAGTTTATGGCCACCATGACCAGGGTGAGACCGTCGTTTCCCCGTGCCAGAAATCCCCAGACCAGGACCATGGCCGTGCATGGCGCAATTCCCAAAAGGATACACCCCGCAAGGTAACTGCGCCATAGAGGAACCTCAAGCATTTTCATGCCATTGACCAGCACTACTTGCCCGGCGCCGTGCATGGCGCCTACCGGCAGATCCAGACCGAAGGGCATCTTTACATGGTCTACCGCTTCGGGACCGATCAATCCGTAGAAAAGCGTCCCAAGAAAAAACACACTGATTGCGTACATGGTGAAAGGCTTGACGGCCCAGTTTACAAAGAGCGTGAGCAAAACGGGTTTTCCGCTTTTTCCGGCTTTAATCACCTCGGCAAAGTCAATCTTCACCATTATGGGGTACATCATGAAGAAAAGGCAGATCGCTATGGGAATGGATACCACAGGCGCTTCTCCCACATAGATGGCCAGAGAATCCAAATACTTCGCCACGCCCGGTGCCGCTTTTCCCAGCACAATCCCCGCCAGTATACAGAGGATGACCCATATGTAGAGATACCTTTCAAAAAAACCGAGGCCCTTTGATTCCTTGCTGACACCTGCTTGAGTTGTCACGGGTTACCTCCATTAAGAAATTCGATTATTTTTCCAAAACGCTACAAGTCCAATTGAAATTGGCTCATGTATTCTCTAATTTTTTTACTGTTTTCCTCCATCAGTGCAGGGCAATCCCCCGTGCCTTTTGCGCCTTCTGCCACCCTTGTGGCAAAGACCATGCATGTGGGCTCGCCGCACTCTCGACAATTCGTCTTTGGCAAAACTTTAAGGATCTCAAGGATCTTGGGTTTTGGCGTGCCTTCGTAGCGAGGCGTGATTTCGCTTTGCTTCTCCCAGACCTCATTGATCTCCCGCTGGAGCCATTGAAGGATTTTATCCGCCTCTTCTTTATCTTTGAGTGCATTTACTGCAATTTCTCTGGGATGAACCGTGATGATCTTTCCGTGGACCCTGAATGTCATAGAAGTCAGGTTTTGAGATATCAAAATTTTCCAAGCACCGTGTTTGGATAGGGTAGGGCCTCAGAAATGTCCTGGTCCAAATGGGCAATGCAGTGCACAGACTGAGAGCTGGGATTGCACTTCGGTCTGAAGATCTCTTTGGTATAGGTTTTTAAATTTGAATTCCCCGCTGCTTGCAGCGTGGGATGGATTCAAGGTAAAGTTATGCTCCGCTTTATCAGCGAAGCAAAGCGGAGCTGACGTGATACCCTGCAGCTTGCTGCAGGG
>CBFDBW010000520.1:0-2208 GCA_965603145.1 uncultured Syntrophobacterales bacterium | reverse complement strand
TGGAGCCGACGCGCTCCAAAGGCGCATAGTCGATATGGAGCAATCTGGTACGCCCATCCTCAAACTGAATCTGCACTTTTAGACTGTCAGGGACGGCAACAACCTTCCCCCTGCCAAAAAATGGGTGCCGCACCGTATCTCCGGGACTGAAACTCGCTTCTTCTTTCAACTCAGTGACAGAATCTGCGCCACCAGTAGCTGCCACTTCTGCTCCATAATGAAAATATCTCCCAGGGGGGAGTTGCTCCAGAAATAGCGAAAGAGGGACAGATCGAAAACCTGTGCCGCGATCAAAAACTCTATGTGGACCGCAGAGATACAGGAATTCCTTGGCTCTCGTAACTGCAACATAGACCAGCCTTCGCTCCTCTTCCAGCGCCTCATCATCAGCGTAGGCTTGGCTGGAAGGCATTCGCCCTTCCACAGCCGAAATCAAAAAGACCGCTCGCCATTCCAGTCCCTTTGCCGAATGGATGGTAGAGAGCACCAAGTAGTCCCTGGCTGAGTCCGGATGGTCTTGTGGTACGTTGTTACTGGGTGGTTCCAAAGCAACATCTGCCAGGAACTCTGTCAGCCTATCGTACTTCAGGGTCCAGTCCTGCAAATAATCCAGCTCTCGAAGCCGTTTGGGATAGTCGTCGAACTTGGTCAGCAAAATGGGCTCATAGTAACTACGCACCGCCCGCACTTGCTGACTTACGCTAAGGCCCGGTTTGGCAAGCTCCTCAAAGAGATCCACCAGTCGATGAAGACCGTGTCTTGCCGGCAGCTTCTTGGCATAAGAAGCCAATCTCCTCACGCTCTGCTTGTTCTGGCCAAGGTAGTTCATGATTTCCTGACTACGTTTGTTTCCCACTTGGTTAACCAGGAGGAGGAGTCGATTCCAGCTGATTCGATCCCGGGGGTTTTTCCAGGCTCGTAAGTGGGCCAATACATCTTTGACATGGGCCGACTCAATGAACTTGAACCCACCATACTTGACAAAAGGTATGCCTAGCCTGGTCAGGGCGACTTCCAGATCAAAGGAATAGTAACTTGCCCTGAAAAGCACTGCCATCTCCCGCAAAGGTATCCCTTGAAGCTGCAATTCCTTGACTTTCTGGCAAACAAACTCAGACTGACCACCTTCGTCTGCGGGTCTGACTAACAGGGGGCGTGGTCCCTCAGTCTTGCGGGTATAAAGGCACTTGGTATACTTCTCTCGTGCCAATTCTATGATGCCATTGGCCAAATCGAGTATCGGTTGGGGACTTCTATAGTTTTCCTCGAGTTTGAAAATCTTGGTCTCAGGAAACAGCTTTGGGAAGTCGAGAATATTGCGGAAGTGAGCACCGCGAAAAGAGTAGATCGACTGGCTGTCATCACCCACAACCATGACGTTCTGATGGAAAGAAGCCAGAGCTTGAACTATCTCTGCTTGCACTAGGTTGGTGTCCTGGTATTCGTCCACCAGAACGTAGTTGTACTGTGAGGAGAGTTCCAAGCTCACATCCCTGTGTTCCCGCAAAAGCCGGTTGAGATAGACAAGCAAGTCGTCAAAGTCCATCATGTGATGTTGACGCTTGTAAGTGGTATATTGTTCCCAGAGCTTTGATAGTTGCCCCTGGTACTGGAGGAACTGGCCGTATTCACGAGAAAGCATTTGCGCTAGAGTTTCGGCCCGATTCACTGCTTTACTAAAGATCTCAACAATAGTCCTTTTCTTGGGAAAACGTCGGTGTTGATCTCGAAAGCCAAGATCCCCGACCAGTACGTTTATTACCTGTTCGCTGTCCGAACGATCGATGATGCCGAAATCTGGCTCTAAGGAAAGGTATTTGTGATAGCGGTGGAGCACCCTGTTTGCCAGCCAATGGAAGGTACCCCCCACCACCTCTTGGCAGCGATGATCAAGCATAGAGGCGGCTCGGGCGATCATTTCCCCGGCTGCTCTCCGGGTGAAAGTGAGCAACAAGATGGATCCCGGGGCTATTCCTTGCTCCACCAGCCAGGCAACCCGATAGACTAGGGTTCGTGTCTTCCCGCTTCCTGCACCTGCAACGACCAGTATGGGTCCGTCGCCTGCAGTTACTGCTTGGTACTGGGCGCTATTGAGCTCACATTCATAATCGATGCGTCTATTTGTCATGCGCAATCAGCAAGGATCAAACCCTCAAGTGGGCTCATGGCCTGAGGAGCAGGGGCGATTTACAGGAATATCGGCTTGGT
>CBFDBW010000519.1:0-2218 GCA_965603145.1 uncultured Syntrophobacterales bacterium | reverse complement strand
TTTCGCCGGAATGACGTTTTCAAGAGATTCTCGACTTTTTACGAAATCATCAAGGTTAACCATTCCATAAACTCACGACTCTTATTTTCTTGGATTTATAGAGATTTAAGCAAGAGATTATCCGAGTAATCATAATTGACACACAAGCATAATTTCCCTATACTCTCTCCCAGAAGAGGGAATTCTCATCAACTCAAGCAGCCAATGCTTATGGTATTTTCATAACCGGTGTATCCCCCTTTGAGCACATCGGCGATCCCGTATATCAATGTTGAAAATACGGAAAGGAACTGGCATGAGCAAAATCAGTAGAAGACGATTCATGAAGAAGGCGGCAGTCATGGGAGCTGCAATCACGGCATTTCCCACAGTGCTTGTAGCCATGGGCCGCCAGGCCAGCTATATTAGGAAAACAGTTGTTCATCCCAATGTGAACAATCTCCGGGTAGTCGGCATAACCGATACCGCTATGACCAAGGAGCACGACCCCGTCTCTTCCTGGGCACGCCAGGATCAGCTTATGGTCTCAAAAGCGGTCTGGGAAAACATCGATAAGCTAGCATGTGGCCTTGCCGAAACGGGGAACCCAACTGATGCGTGGGAGACCATCTTCATAAAACCACCCCGCAAGTCGTGGTCTGAGACGGTAGTGGCCATTAAGACCAACAATATAGCCCGGCAGCATACACGCAGCGCCGTTATGGCAAAAATCTGCCATACGCTGACCCATATACTGGGCGTAAGACCCCTCAACATAAAGATATATGACGCATGCCATGGCGCTACCATGCGCAAAAACACACCCTTTTCCGGTCTTCCGGAAGGATGCCGGATAGAAAATCAGTGGGGTGGGAGCACTACCCTTACGGCTGTACCAGAGCCATGGAAGAACGGCAAAGGCAGATCCAAGTGCCTGAAGCACCTAGTTGACGGATCAGTGGACATCCTCATAAACATAGCTATGTGCAAGGCACACAGCAAGAAGTTCGGTGGATTCACCATGACCATGAAGAATCATTTCGGTACCTTCTCTCCAGGGCCAGGGCACAAGAGGGGGAGTCAAGACTATCTCATTGCCATCAATAGAGCCCCCGAAATCCTCGGTGCAATGGACAAACGAACTGGAGAGGTCATCTACCCTCGCCAACAGCTCTGTCTCATAGATGCGCTCTGGGCCAGCAAAGGCGGCCCTGGAGGAAACCCAACCCATCAGCCAAACTTCCTCGCCATGGGTGTGTTGTCACCCATTGTTGACTATCAGGTGGCCACCAAGTTTCGCGGTGAGAGGATGGGCTGGCAGCCCAATATGAAGGCGACCCATCGAATGCTGACGGACTTTGGCTATGATGAAAGTGACCTTCCGGCAGGCGGCGGGATCATAGAGGTTTGATCTAAGCTACTTTAGGTGTTTTACTAATGCCCCTTTCTGCCCGAGAGGCTTTATTTCCATATGCATGTGTTGCTGAAATACGCTAAAGGTGTGTGGCGGCACGAATGGTACCTCCTCCTGCTGGCAGTAGTCTGGAGTGTGAGCTGTCACATGCCTCCTCCGAACCCCTTCCTTAAAGGAGTCAACCTTGAAGGATTCGAGCAGGCAAGCGCCCTTGTGGTTTATAACAAAGGCACCATCTTTGACTACATTAACGGTGAAGCAGAGGTCTACCTTCCCTTTGGGTTTCAGCTGCTCTACTCCCAGAGTTATCGAGAGCGGGAGACTGGTGCCCAGATGATCGTGGATGCTTACGACATGGGGACCCCTGTGGGAGCAGAGGGCATTTTCGGGAGGTACACGCAGGAAGGCCGTTCAGAAATCCAAGGACTCGGAGAGTCCGCATGGACAGATGGCCATATTGTTCTGTTTACGCGCGGCAGGTACTTTTTGCGAGTGTGGTCAGACCCGTCTCCAGAACCTGAAATGAAGCCAGGCCTGGAGGACTTGCTTGAACTGGGTCGGGCCATGGACAGAGTCCTGGAAAAAGGAATGGAATGAGAACACATGGTGAACTCATCAGATCAGGGATTTTCATGGCTAGCCCCTGAATTTTTCCTAAAGACTTGACTAAAAAATCTGATATTCACAATATACCCCATAGTGGTTTACTGTACAGGGGAAAAACTCCCATGACAGTCAAATATAGGTTCTTTCATAGCAAACACAGGCAGCCATGTTGACCGAAGAGAAGAAGGAATACTTCACAGAATTGCTCACTCAAAGGTT
>CBFDBW010000518.1:0-2218 GCA_965603145.1 uncultured Syntrophobacterales bacterium | reverse complement strand
CTCCTACTTCATCCCCTAATAAGCCAGTGTGTCTGTCACCGCTTAGTGACTGTCACCTCTCAGGTGACCGTCACTTTTCTTAGCTGTTAGCTCTTAGCTATCAGCTGTCAGCTGAGGCTGTCCCAAAAGGTTCAGAGAAACTGATCCTCAAAAACAGAAAGTTCAGTAAAATATGGGTATGAACAAACACAGCCACAACAAAGTAGTCTATAAGCCCTATGTGATGGAGCAACCCAGCTTGCTACCTCCTGACCTGGAAGAGTTGATCCCAGAAAACCACGTGGTGCGGACGGTGCATACGGCTATTGAGCAGCTCGACCTAAGTATTCTGCATCAGCAATACCGAGGGGGTGGAACTAGCAGCTACCATCCGAAGATGATGCTGAAGGTGTTGGTGTACGGCTATGTAGAGAAGCTGTACTCATCGCGTCGGATAGCCAGAGCTTTGCGGGAAAATGTGAACTTCATGTGGCTCAGCGGGCAGAACCGCCCTGATTTCCGGACCATCAACCGATTTCGCGGGGAGGTGATGAAGGAGATCATCGGAGAGGTGTTTGCGAGCGTGTTGGAGCTGCTGATTGAGCAGGAGCACGTGAAGCTGGAAGATTACTTCGTCGACGGCAGCAAGATGGAAGCCAATGCCAGACGGCACAGTGCGGTGTGGGCCAAGAACACCCAGCGCTACAAGGAGGGAGTGCAGCAGAAAATCCGAGAGCTGCTGGAAGAGATCGAGGCCGTCAATGAAACCGAGCAGGAAGAATATGGAGACCAGGATTTGCCAGAGGTGGGGGAAGAGGCCGAGATAGATAGCCAGCGGGTGAAAGAAAAAATGGACCAGCTCAACGAGCGGCTGCGCCAACGACCCAAAGACAAAGAGCTGAAAAAAGCCGTTGGGCAGCTGGAAAAGGATTATCTGCCGCGGCTGGTCAAGTATGAAGACCAGGAAGAGAAGTTGGCTGAGCGCAACAGCTACTCGAAAACCGATCCTGCGGCCACGTTCATGCGCATGAAAGAAGACCAAGGCAAGCGCGAGGCCTGGCCCAAGCCAGCCTACAATGTACAGTTGGGCACCGAAAACCAGTTCATCGTCGGGTTCAGCGTCCACCAACGGCCCAACGACGGGGCGTGTCTGATCCCCCATCTGGAAGCGGTCGAACAATTCCTTGGAGGCCTGCCGCAAAACTGGATGGGTGATGGTGCCTATGGGACGGAGGAAAACCTGACCTACGCCGAAGAGAAAGAATGCCACGCTTACCTCAAATATCGGACCTTTCACCAGGAGAGTAAAGCCAAGTACCAGGAGGACCCTTTCCGGGCAGAGAACTTCGCCTACGACTCGAAGAACGACTGCTTCACCTGCCCAGAAGGGCGGCTTTTGCCTTTTGAGCGCCCCGAAATCAAGACTACCAAAACAGGCTATCAAGTGCATGTCTCCCACTATGCCTGTCTTGATTGCAGCGTCTGTCCTGTCAAAGAACGATGCATGCTGGGCCACGGCAACCGCCATATCAGTGTCAGTTGGAACTACAGGCGTTTGAAGGCTACCGTCCGCCAGCGTTTGACATCGCATAAAGGGGTCAAGTTGCGGTCCCGCCGTGGTTGGGATGTGGAAGGAGTGTTCGGACAAATCAAATACAATCGAAACTTTCGCAGATTTATGCTGCGCGGCCTGAGAAAGGTACGCACAGAGTTGGGCTTGCTCGCCTTGGCACACAATTGCATCAAGTTGGCGGCGGGCTGAAAGCGCCATCTCTTTTCGATGGTCTATTTTTCTTCTTTTTGACCTCTGGGACCAACCTTTTGGGACAGCCTCCAAACAGATGCGCTTCAGTCGAAATGACATGAGTGGGCTTAGTTGTCTTGCCGTTGTCTCGCAGTGATAGTCCTGTAATGCGTATCTCATCACGTCGGTACGCGCCATCTGATTTCAAGTTGGTAAGCGATTTTTTGATCGCGAATTTCCGGCCTGGAAATCGAGATGGCAACTGGCTGCAGCCCGCCTGGGAGTATATGCACAGCCACCCTTACCTGGACGAGTTGTCCCTCGAGAAGATCAGGATATGGGAGGATTCTGGAGCAATCGTTGGCGTAGCGCATTATGAGAGCAGATTGGGCGAAGCCTTCTTTCAAGTTCATCCTGATTACGGGTACTTGAAGCCGGCTATGCTTGATTACGCGGAGAGCCATCTCTATGAGGACACAGCTGATGGGGACCGAC
>CBFDBW010000517.1:0-2226 GCA_965603145.1 uncultured Syntrophobacterales bacterium | reverse complement strand
TGGATCGGTTGGGTCTGCCCGGCGCTACACAGGCTCAGGGTTCTGTCCTTCGCATCTAAGACCGCATAGAGCAGGGCCACGAACATGCCGCTCTTGATATCCTTTTTGGTCCGCCGGTTGGCCGAGATCATGATCTCGCCGACGCTCATTTCCTCCTCCGAGAGCATGCGGAACATACTCCGCGAGGCGGACATGACCAGGGCCCCGGAGACGCTTTTGCCGGTCACATCGCCGATGACGAACCCCAGTCTGCCCTTTCCCATCTCGATGAAATCAAAGAAATCCCCGCCCACCTCCCTGGCCGGGATGGAAAGGGCAGCGATCTTAAGTCCCTCGATCTCAGGACAGGTGGCTGGAAGCATGCTCGTCTGAAGGTCGTGGGCAATGGCCAGCTCCTCTTCCATGCGCTGTTTTTCCAGGTATTCCTGGAAAAGCATGGCGTTCTCAATGGCCACAGCGATTTGAGAGGAAAGTGCCAAAAGAAGATCTTCATCCTCCTTGTCAAACACGCCCTCCTTTTTGTTCACGGCCTGTGTGACGCCAATGATTTTTCCCTCTCGATTAATAACGGGTACGCAAATAACGCTATTGGTCCTGTAACCGGTCGTCTGGTCAATGCTCGGGTTAAAACGGGAGTCTCTATAAGCATCCTCGATATTCAAAACCTTGCCGGTGCAAGCGACATACCCGGCCAGACCAGTCGAACTCGGGAAGCGGATCTCAGAGACCTCTGCTGCTTGGGCCACCTTGGACCATAGTTCATCAGTTTCGAGGTCTAAAAGGAAGAGAGAGCTGCGTTCAGCCTGAAGGATCTCCGATACCTTATCGACGATCTTACTGATGAGGGTTTCCAGATCCAGCGTCTGTGACAAAGAGGTGGCCACATCCAGAAGGATGGCCATCTTTCCATGATTGGCAAGTATCTTTTTGTAAAGCTGAAAATTTTCTACTGCAATGGCCGTCTGATAGGCAAAGGCCTGGAACAGGGCCTCATCGTCTTGGTCAAAAGCCTTCCCTTTTTTGTTAATGACCTGGATAACTCCGAGGGTCTCTCCCTGTAGGTTCTTGATAGGTCCGCACAGAACGGATCTGGTGCGATAGCCGGTGCGTTTGTCCACCTCCGGGTTGAAGCGCGGGTCAGTGTAAGCATCCTCGATATTAAGAAGTTGATCGTGTTGCGCTACCCAGCCCGCAATACCTTTGCCAAGGGGAAGCCTGATCTCACGATTCTCTTCACCCTCTGCCACCTTGGACCAAAGTTCCCCAGCTACTGCATCAATTAGGAAGAGGGAGGCGCGATCAGCGTTCATTACCTTGCTGGCCATAAGCACTACCCGATTAATCAGCCCTTCGATGCCCGTATGAAGTACCAGGATTTCAGACATGTCCAGAAACGCACGGAGACTATCAAGAGACCTCTCAATAGTCCTGCTCTTCAGCAAGGTCTCCTGAAATCGAAGATTTGCACGGCGTAATCGTCCGGTCACAATATCCAGAAAATTTCCTGCCAGCTTGGGTACCATCTCAAAGGCACGGTCCAGCTCTTTATAGTCAATCTTGAAGAGCTGAGAATCTTCAAGGGTGCGAACCCAGGCCGAGCGTCTACCAGCCGAAAAGTAGCCCATCTCCCCCAAGCATTCGCCGGGGTCTACGGTCTCAAGAGGTATTTCTTCATCATAGTCTCCCTTGCGATAAACCATGGAACTTCCTTCAACAAGGACAAAGAAGCAGTCACCTGAGGTGTCTTGATGGATAAAGTCTTCTCCAACTGCAACACTCTTTTCCTGGACCAGGTCACAGAATCTCAGTAGTTCGTCATCGGTTAACCCAGAGAACAGGCGACAAATTTTCAACCGGTCCAGCCTCTGACGATGAATAGCTTCGTTCAGGCTATCTTGGCTGATAGCCTGTGATTCCAACAGCACTTCTCCCAAACGTTTATTGGTACCCCTCGAAGCGAGTGTATTTTGGAGGCTCAACCCTTGACTGATGAGGTCAATGCCACAGGCAAGGTAGTAACCAAGTTTTTTGGGCCTCTCAGAGGCATCATGGTCTCGGTTCATAACAAGACCTGCCTTTCCTTCTACGTCTTTTTCATGATTATATCAAAACAGACATCCGTCTGTTTAATATCCTGCCGCCTCTCTTCTTTTGAAAGATAGATCTAAGGCATAGATTTTAGCATTTTTACCCGAGCATGCCTGGAATGATTCGCAATCAAGCTTG
>CBFDBW010000516.1:0-2228 GCA_965603145.1 uncultured Syntrophobacterales bacterium | reverse complement strand
TCCTTCTCCTTCAGGTACGGATCACAGAACAAGAAGTGGCGCGTCTCCTCCAACGTAATTGGGCTGTAATCCAAGTCTTCCTTGTAGCTTTCGTTACCGAGCCAGTTAAAGAGCCTGATGTCGCCCTCCAGCTCTTTGTGTAGAGGTCTGATGGCCACCTGTGTGTTCTCACCGATGTTCTGAGAAAGCTCTGCCAGTTCCATCTCCATCACGCTGAATACCCGAATATGTCTGAAATGCAGGCCTTCAAAAAGCTCTATACGCTCCTTTTCGCTGAAGTCGGCCCACGTCTGCGCAATTGCCATATCGCGGACTTTAAGCTCCCTGAGAGCTGTTTCCATGAGCGGTGTTTCAATTCCGCAGCCGCGGAACTCCGGGACGATATCAAGGCGAATGAACCCTTTCTTGTCCTCGCTCATCTTATCCACCTTGGCATGTACTACACCGACGGCCTTTCCATCAAGCTCGGCAATGAACCTTCCCTCAAAGTCGAAGCTAGGCCGCTTTGCATCCGCAAGCAGTTCTTCTACCGTGATGCTCCTCCAGTCCTCACGCTCCTTGCGGGCCGCGTTTAATACGTCGACCCAAAGGGGCTCATCTGCCCCCTTCACGAAACGTCGTACACTTAGCATAATCAGTAACTTCTGAAACTCTGATACCCAGGTACATTGTGAACCAGAATGTTGCCCGCTTGACATGTGCAGGCCTGGCAACTCGTTTCCGGCGACACGATGTCTCTCTGAGGCTGGTCGGTAGTTGCTTGCAGCGTGCAATTATAACAATGACGGAGATATCTTTCTACTCACCGATTTGGATCATCCAAAATCTGACCGACCACATTGGAGGTGTAGCTTGACTAACGCCCTAGAGGAGGATAAATGCGGCCTCCCGCCCATTATCTGGATAATCTTTGTGCTTAGTCCCATTATTTCAGTAGTGCTAAAATGACCGTAAATTATGAAGGAAAAGGAATTAATTGAGAGCCTGGCTAGAAAGGCTGGCGATACCCTGATGAAGCATTTTCGCCAGGACTGGGCTTTGCTCAAGGAGCGAGGCACAGCCAAGGAAGTAGTCACCAAATACGACAAAGAGGTAGACAGGTTAATCGTCGCAGAAATTAAGAGACATTATCCTGGCCACAGCCTGCTCACCGAGGAAAGTGGCCTTCTCGAGGGCGACGCTGACTGGCTCTGGATTGTAGATTCCCTCGATGGCACGGGCAATTTTGCCAACTTCAATCCTCTGTTTTCCGTATGCATAGCCCTGATGCGCAAAAGCGAACTTCTACTAGGGGCGGTTTATGCCCCGGCAATTGACGAGTTTTACTTCGCGGAAAAAGGCCAAGGCGCCTACCTCAACGGGATAAAGATTCAAGTATCCGATGTATCAGACCTCAGCCAGAGCTACATACTCTACTGCGAAGGTGGAGACAAGAACAAGGGAAGAACCGGTGAACTTCTGCACGAAGTCTATCCCCATGTTACCGACATACGAAAGCTGGGCTCAGCCGGGCTGGAAACAGTCTGGGTTGCCGCCGCCAAAAGAGAGGCCTACTTCACCACCATGATTGAGCCCTGGGATGTCGCCCCCGGTGTCTTATTGGTTCAAGAAGCTGGTGGCAAGGTCAGCGACTTTCAGGGCAACCCCTGGCAGCCGCGGACAAGCGACCTTCTATTCTCTAATAAGAAACTCCATGAGAACATACTGGGCTTGATTTCTTCTCGGCCTTGAAGCCGTGGAGTCATAACAGAATTCCTCATGTTAAGATAAGAGGAGCTAGGGGAGTTGCGAAGGAAGCCGCATCGAATCGGGGCAACTGCAATAATAGCGAATGTAGTGCGAGGCTTCAGCCTCGTGCACGCCCCTGAAGGATCGCACTACAAAAAGGAGAGGGAATGAGCGAGGCGAGAACCTTCATCGTTGCCCGGTCCCGGGGAAAGGGCCACGCTAAGCTGGCATTCAAACACGGAATCACGCCTGACGAGCTTGAGCTAGAGGGGGCAAGGTTCGGACAGTGGCTATTGGATAACAGCTCGACTTCCTTCCTCAAAGGCCTGCACCACTTATTCGACGAAGCCGAGATAACCAAAAAGATAGGCCTGGGCTATTAAATCACTCGGTCGATTCCGAAACCAAACTTGCCCGGGCCCTGGAAGAGCGTTAGGGGTTTTTAGGTTCGTTCGGGGAGCTTCCGTCATGTCAGTAGAGAAGGCAATCATAAGGACGGT
>CBFDBW010000515.1:0-2230 GCA_965603145.1 uncultured Syntrophobacterales bacterium | reverse complement strand
GCTCTTTCGTCAGCCGCTGATCTGAAAGAGCTTACCACCGATCTGGTCGACCTTAAGTTCTCCGTCGTCGCCGAGCACTTGCTGGAATCGTGCTACCCGGGCGCGCATCTCCTCTAGGGAAATGCTGGGATAGCGATGGCGCAGGAACTCTGGTGACTTTAGGGAGCCAGGGAGGTAAGGTGCAAAGCTTCGTTCCACACGTCTCTTCGTTGCCTCAAGCCAACCTTCAAGCCGATCCCGAAAAGGTTGCTTAGGCACATGAGACAGGCCATCCACCATCTCTGCCAAAAGATCGACCATCCGTTCACAGGCAAGTGGCCCGTCTAGTGCCGCTAGATGATGGTTTACTAGGGCTTCACGTTTGTCTCCACCTGCCGATCCTATTTCGCCTACTAGAATTTTTCCAAGTGTTTCTCGAAGCTCAGCGAAATCGAAACACTGGTGACTCAGCCGGTTGGGTAATTGATAAAAACCATAGTCATAGTAATCATTTACCGTTTCCCTGAAGGAAATGGCAGGAACTCGCATGACGTAGGCTTCCACCCCCGTAGTACAGCCGTTGTGAATGAGCGCCCTGGTGGCCATAACCCAAGGGACTACGTTGCCCTCATTGGTTACATGCACTCTCTGACATCGGGCAGCAATATTGCGATAGATTTCCTGATTTTCTGTGGGATGAGGTCGCACGACAATGTTGTAATCTGGAAATGATTTCTCCAGGTCAGGAATAAGGCGTTGGAAGTCCTCAAGGACGGCCTGTTTATGATCCCGCAACCCTTCTGCATACTCACGGGTCATACCCCTAGCTGCCTGGCCGAATTTGGCTTCTTCACCTGGTTGTTTAACCGGCTGGAACAAATTCTGTGCTGGATAGAAAGCATTTACATGATTGAAATTGGTGTTAATGAGGATAAAATCCCCGTACCAGTTGCGGATCTCTTCGGCATCCCTTTGGTAGAAGACTCGTATTTCGGGCCGGAGCAGGTCACCGCGCGGATTGCCGGTGACATGAATTGGCATTTCAGCAGGCAGTTCGGGATACTGACGCCACAATTCGGCGTTATCTTCACCCCAGGCAAACAATTGGGACACATACTCCATCCCTACGGCAGAGAGTCGCCGGGAGAAGTAAGTCTGGGGCGGCAGGTGGACCAGCGCCTCTTCATCCCAAGCCACTATTTCATGGCCAAGTTTTCGTGAAATCGGGAAAAATTTGCGCTTGCCAATCCTTAAGGATTTGGACAGGAATATGCTTCTCGGAAAAGTTGCAATGCGAGATTCTACCTCCCGCTTGGGCCCGATTATAGAAGGGATCTCCCGCCTCGCCGCAACGCAGGCAAGCAAGAGCCGTGCATCCAGCTCGCGCACCTGATTTTCTACTGGAATGAGAAGTGTTGCAGCCATTCCGCCTTATACTAACCTCTGGCTGGTTGCTCAGCCTTCCAAAAAAGGCTGGACAAAGCAGTGCGACTCGATAGTAACCCGCTCGCGTGCCAGCGACAACATGCCTCCAATCTACCCCCGATGCCGAGCAATTCTTGATTATTCGAAACGGAAGATCGCATTGTATAACATGTCTTTTGGGTCATGTCCCTGTGAAATACGTTTAAGCCCAGCACGGGTGTAGTGCTTGGCAGACAAGACGTAATTGTGGAGCGCCATGAAGGACATGATGTCGTCCCTATTAGGTATATCAATTTCCACCTGTATTGATTTAGGTCGTTGAGGACTCTTCATTAGCATGCTCATTCCCCGAAGAATCAACAATTCGTTCCCATCAACATCTATTTTGATATGGTGAGGTGGGGGAAAGTCCCTGTCAGCAATCAGGATGTCCATTGATGTAGCATATTTCAATTCAGAAATCTCTGGTTGAAATTCAGGCCTGGAATCACCAGAAGCTAAACCAATTTGGCTCTGGGAAGAGGCGACCTCTCCTGAAAAGTAACTAAAAGGAAAAAACCCTTGTTGATCATTGAGGGCAAAGTTACACGGTGTGACGATATGCTCAAGATTATTCACTTTAATATTATCGAGCAGTCTTGAGAAGTTAGGACAGTGGGGTTCGAAGGCAAATACTCTGCCATTCTTGCCTGTACATTTGGCAGCCAGGACGGTGTAGACACCAATATTTGCACCTATGTCATAAAAGATTTCTCCAGATCTTACCTCTGTCTTGATCCAATCACATGTTCCCGGCTCTCTTATAAACATTTTCATATAACGCTTA
>CBFDBW010000514.1:0-2232 GCA_965603145.1 uncultured Syntrophobacterales bacterium | reverse complement strand
GCCAGATAAATCCTCTGAGCGCAGAGAAGTATGCTGATCTGACCATGTCATTCAAGAACTTTGATCTCACCAGCACTTCCCCTTATGCAGGCAAGTTTGCCGGTCACACTGTGGAGGAGGGCAAGTTGTCACTGGAACTCAAGTACAAGGTGTCAGGAAATGATTTTTCTGGTGAAAATAAGATTGTTGTCAAGCGACTCACACTTGGTGAGCGCGTGGATAGCCCTGATGCCACAGAACTGCCGGTTAGCCTTGCGGTAGCATTGCTCAAGGATCGCAATGGCGATATTGAGCTCGATGTACCAGTGAGAGGCGACACTGATGACCCCCATTTCAACTTTGGCAAGGTTGTGGCGAGCACCTTGAAGAATGCACTCACCAGGGTGGTGAGCTCTCCTTTCACCATCCTTGGGAGCCTGGTGGGAGCAAGTGGTGAGAATCTAAATAATATAGAGTTTGAATTCGGCAGCGCAACGCTTGCCCCACAGCAGATGGAAAAACTTGATAAACTGGCAGAGGCACTTTTCGACCGTCCCGCGCTTCTGCTCAAAATCGAAGGAACTGCAGACAAGGAGAAAGATGGGAAAGCACTGACTGAGACTGAGCTGCGAGCTCATCTCAAACGTGAAAAGCGGCAGAATTTGCGACGAGCCGGAGAGCCGGTGCCTGCCGATGCCGAAAAGATTTCGCTGTCGAGTGCAGACTACCAACGTTATATAAAAAAGCTTTACGTAGCGACATTTAAAGAAGAACCAGAAACCCTGTTATCCGCGGAATCCAAAACTTCCAGCAACAATGCATCATCCATTGACTCTGATCCTGTGGTGGCTGCCGCCAAAGAACGACTGATGGAAAGCATGGCGGTTGGTGAAACCGAGCTCGAGGCTCTCGCCCAAAAGCGAGCAACTCAGATCAGGGATTACCTGATTCAGGAGAATAAAATCTCTGAGAAACGACTGGTATCAGTATCGGCAAAGATCGACGACGTTGCCAATGATGATGCAGTCCCCACCAATCTCATACTTGCCGGATCATAATTCAGGAGACAGGAGTAAACGGTAAACGGTAAGCGGTGAGAAGTATGCGAGAAAGGCCAGACAGGCGAGAAAAGCGAGAAAGGGTAGCTAGCCCAGAGACGCAATTGCCTTTCCCGCTTTTCCCGCATTTCTCGCAGTGATTTCTAAGCGGTAAACAATTAATCTTTTTGCCTAATTCTCTAATTCTCTAATTCTCCAATTAACTAATTCCCTAATTCCCAAATCTACAATCTCCAATCTAAAATCTACAATCTGCATTCTTCCCCCTCCTCCAACCTCCAAATATGACATTTCTTCTGTGGAAATTCTGTGGTAGGAGGATATGTAGACGAATTTGTGTCTACCAACGGCTATTCAGTTCAAAAAGAGTGCGAACATGAAACACATCTCGCGCCGATTGATTTCCTCAATCGTCATAGTCTTCATAGCCACACTCTTTTTCACTCCGTTTGCGTCAGGCAGGACAGCTATCAACGCAAGTTCTACCCCTGCTATTAAGTTCACGCGTGAGATCAGGTTGGCGGAGTCCACATCAAAGACCGATGAGCCTCGCTCACAAACCATCAGGCAGTACCTTGCTGATATTTTTGGCGTTCCTGATTTTAAGACATCATGGTACGATAACATCATCGATGTTGAAGTTGCGGGCGACACTGCAACAATAAAAACCAATCTATCCAGTGGAGACGAGAAACTCATTAATATTTGTGGTGTCGTTTCAGGATTCGTCTACTCACACCTTAACGCTCAACTCGGCATCAGAAAAGTTAAGATTCTCGGGAGTTCAGGAGAGGTTCTCGTTTTTCGCAGGGATGTATTGGACGATTGTCCTTATAAATCTTCCCGAAATCCGGGGTTGCAACCGCCAGCGCGACAGCCTCGATAAATTCCGCAACCCACCTCTCGGACCATAAGGAAAATGGGTATGAAGGTTATGTCATTTTTTGAAGATCACGGGGATGTTGGCGCGGAGTTAGAGCGCATTTACAAGTTTCGAAAGGAAGTCCAACACGTGGAGCGGGAGCACCTTGAACTCAGAATACTTTTGCGCGATGCTGAGGCCGCCCTCAGAGCTGATCCCGAGGATGGAGAGAAGCGTGTAAGGGTGCATCACTACAAAACAAGGCTGGAAGATCTTGAGAGGCAGCATCCCTGGATCTCCTCGGGCAATGCACGGGAAATAGGTCTCTGGGCT
>CBFDBW010000513.1:0-2252 GCA_965603145.1 uncultured Syntrophobacterales bacterium | reverse complement strand
GTACCCAGGGCTCGAATGCATCCTGGGCTTTGCTCTCGGGCAATGTGAGGATTTGTTGGGCCTGCAATATCTCGGATTTTTCTAATTGCACCTGGACCGTGATAGACTAAGGCGATGACTCTTCTTTTCCAGGCTTCGTCGGCATAATGTATGAGTCCCATGATGTAGTCTATAAGCGAAGGGAAAAATATTTTCCCTCGATGTTCAGCATAATGTTCCTCGGCAAGAAGCTTACTGACACAAACGATCTTGGCTCCAGCGAAGCGCAGGCCTGTGTGAAATTGGGAAAGTTGAGAAAGCACATATCCTGTCAATGAATTCTTCAGTGCATCCGGTTTAATGAGCACAAGCGTCTGTTCGAGTTCTTTCTTGTCCATACAAAATCTCCTCTCTCAGCACCATCTTCTCGTACGTATTGAGCTGTCGGGAAAAAACAGAGGAATAGACCGAATAACTTTCAGCGACAAACCATGCACAACTTATACCTCAAGGAAAAGGTTCGTCAACCTATTTTGATGAATCAATCAATATAGCCTCGAACCGAGGATTTGGCAGGGGATTGTCGGAAAAAAATGAAGGTGGGGTCAACTGACATCAGCCCAATGTCTTCTCTTTGAAACCATAGGTACAAAGCTGGATGATGGGACATTCTTGGCAGAGCGGGCTGATGGGTTTGCAAATATTCTGGCCGTGTTTCACCATGAATTCGTTGTAAAACATGATGTACTTCTCCGGCACAATCTTCCACAGTTCTTTCTCGCTCTCTTCCGGGGTTTGAGTCCGAATCAGGCCAATCCGATTGGATATTCTGTGAACGTGGGTGTCCACGGGCAGAGCCGGTTTCCCAAAACCGTACACCATGACGCAAGCGGCCGTCTTTCTACCCACACCCGGCAACAGCATGAGTTCAGGAACGGTATCAGGGGTATTACCAGAATATTTTTCCAGGATGATTCTACTGATTTTTTTTATCCGTGAGGCCTTGGTGTTGTAGTAGTTGGCAGGTCTTATAAGGTTAGCGATTTCCTCCTCCGGTGCGGAGGCCAGCGTTTCAGGAGAGGGAAAGCGGGAAAACAGGGCCTTAGCTGCCTCGTCGGTTTTCTCATCTCGCGTTCTCTGGGAGAGCACGGTGCCTACAAGAACCTGGAAGGGTGTTTGGCGGGTGTGCCAGTTCCAGGGATTGGTGCCGTAGGTCGCGGCTAGAGTCTCAAGGATCTTTTCAGTCTGACTATCAGCTCTCACAATTTTAGACATTTTAGGCATTTATACTGATAAAATTCTCGAAAAGAATTTCAAACTGTTCCCCCATGACTGTCTCGAGCTTCTCGGCTTCAGTAAGCACAATGGCAGGATCCACCTGTGGGGACTGCGATAACCATTCACGGTCTTCCTCAAGCCAGGTTGCGGCATCTAACTTTGAACCGGCGTGATTGTCGAACTGGAGCCCGATGACATGGGGCTTCCTTCTCAGAGAAATGGCCTCCACCCGGCAATCTGGAGAAGTGACCAGGATCTCCACATGGTTTGGCACCGGGGGCAGTGCAGCCTGTCCATGCCATTTGAAAAGTGGAAAGGAGTTGGGGAGGTTTCGAAAGAGCGGGTGTTGCCGTCCCTGTGAAGTGAGATAACCTTCGATGAATCCCACACTGCGGCAGGTATTCGGGCCTACCTTTGCCCCCAGGACATCAGCGAGAAGCTGGTGTCCTAAGCAAAAGCCAAGATAGGACTTATCGTTTTCAACGATGTGACGGATGGCTGTTTTTTCGGCTCGCAGGAAAGGGTACTTATCTTCCTGGTCCACATTTGGGCTACCGCCCAAGATGAACAGTCCAGCATACGGGCTCAAATCAGGGATTGGCTGGTGCCAGACCTCCACCACCTCAAGCTTCACCCCCACTTTTTCGGCCGAGCGAAGGAGGTGAATTCCCGGCCCCTCCCAGTCCATGTGTTGGCACACGAGAAACCGTTTTGCCATCGACACTCTCCAAGTACCTAATTTTGGAGGTTGGAGGAGTGCTCAGGTCAGTCGCACTGACCGTCGCTTGAGGTTGGAGGCGATATTAAGTAGTCAGCCCTTCGACAAGCTCCCCGAGACTACGCGCGGGCAGGCGGGACAGGCAGAACAAGTAGTCAGAATCCAGTAGGCAAAGAGCATAGAGTAACAGATCTTAGATTTTCCCTATGCCCCGTGCTCTCTGCCCTATGCCTCATGCCAATGCCAGAAAATTGTTCTATTCGACACAAATGTAGGT
>CBFDBW010000512.1:0-2254 GCA_965603145.1 uncultured Syntrophobacterales bacterium | reverse complement strand
GCCACCTATTTGGCAGACAAAACGTTCGCCACTCATGAAATAGTGGAGGAAGCCTGGAAGGATATCTTCACTGATCAACCTGCGATATCAGATTGTTAGATTCCAGTGCTCCATTACCCCATCACTCCAGTTCCAGTACTCCAATACTCCACAAGACACCTTCAAGGTTCCTCTCCGGAATCTCACACCCCTATTTATCGCGAGCAGCCTCCGGCCCAGAGGGGCCTACGCCCCGGAGGGGAGTTCGCTCCTACAGGAATTGACACCTTGCTGTAGGAGCAACCTCCAGGTTGCGAACGCGCGCCGATTTCCCCCAGAAATATCAAGTGCTGACTCTAACGATGGCGCTTCCACAGGAAGCTAACTCAAGCAAGAGTCAAAGCAATGGTAGTCTCAAAATCCCCCATTAGAGGCTGTCCGACAACCCTCAGAAAGCCCTGGATGTCATTCTGAGCGAAGCGAAGAATCTCATGATCTCAGGTACTTAGACGTCGAGATTCTTCGCCCGCCTGCGGCGGACTCAGAATGACATTGCCGGACAGCCTCTTTATCCCCCTTTCGTAAAGGGGGATTTTATGGCATGGCAGAAAAGTTTTTCCAGGCGGCGCTACATATAATATGGTCCGGTATCTGTAGAAGGTTGTTCCGGTTGGACCTGCTGGTGGGAAACTATGGAACGATAGTAATCATTACTCTGCAAAAGTGACTGATGGGTGCCAATGGCAATGAGGCGGTTCAGGTCTAAAAGAAAGATCCGATCGGCATTCATGATAGTGGAAAGCCGGTGGGCCACCACAAAAAGGGTCTTGTTCTCGATAACAGATGGGAGAGACAGAGAAATGGTCTTTTCCGTCTGGCTATCCAGCGCAGAGGTCGGCTCATCCAGCACCAGAATGTCCGGGTCTTTCACTATGGCCCGGGCAAGAGCAAGTCGCTGTTTTTGTCCTTCCGAGAGTTTCACTCCCCCTTCACCGATCTCGGTCTCATAGCCTTCCGGTAGGCTCCCTATGAAATTATGGATACCAGCCACCCTAGCCGCTTTCAACACCTCCTCCTCCCTGGCTTCGGGATTGCCGTAACGAAGGTTTTCCATAATAGTTCCAGATAGAAGAAGTGTACTCTGGGAGACGTACCCGATCCGTCTCCGCAGTGAACCCACTTCATAGTCCGCTGCCGGTCTGCCATCGAAGTAAATCTCTCCTGCATTGGGCCTGTAGAAACGAAGGATAAGGCTCAACAGCGTGGTCTTACCCACACCGTTTCGCCCCAATAAACCGTAGATACATCCTTGAGTACCGGTTCCCGGGCGTCATAGGCAAAAGAGACGTTCTTGAACTCGATCTCCCCTGTCAGCCGCTCAACTGTTTTGCCGTCTCCAATGTTCCCTTCCGGAACGATGTCATAGAGAGCCGAGACGCGTTCCAGTGCCGCTCGTGCATTCTGCAATTGTAGGTTAGCACTGGCCAAAAATTGCGCCGGGCCAAATACATAAGCCAGGTAGGCGATAAAAGCGAGTAAAGAACCCAAACTCCAATGGCCCTGAATCACCCAGTAGGCGCCCAGTGCCAGTATTATAAGCTTAGCCACACCAGGCATGGAATTGATTACGAGATTTGCAACTGAACTTACCGTGGTTTGCTCCAGCGAAATGTGAAATGCCTCTTTCAGTTGGGAGGTGAGACGTTTAACTGATCGTGCTTCGGTGGAGAAGGCCTTGATCAAGGAGACCGAAGAAAGTGATTCCTGCAAATGGCTCGTGACATTGGCCTCTTGTTCCATGTCCTGGTGGCTGAGGACGTGGATCTTCTTTGAGAAGTACCGTATGCAGAGTACGAGCCCGGGGACAATCACCAGGACACCGATGGCCAGTCTCCACTCCAGGTAGAAAAGCAGTACCACTCCTCCCGCAAATCGCAGGATATTGCTGATTAAGTAGACAATGGTGCTGGAAAAAAACCAGCGCAGCCCCTCTACGTCGGCGGAGAGACGAGACATCAAGTAGCCTGTTTGATTTTTGTCGAAAAAATCCTTGGGAAAGCGCAGGACACGGCCGAAAAGATCTTGTTGGATGTCGAGGGTTACCTCCTGTTCAAAGCGGGCAAAATAGAATTGCTGCAAGAGGCCAGTTAATTTTTCCGCCAGGGAGACGCCAGCCAGGAGAATGACGGCTATCGCTAGGAAGCCAAGTTGACGGCCCAGGATCACATCGTCAACCAGGTAACGCATGATGAGCGGTTGAGGAATACCAAACAAA
>CBFDBW010000511.1:0-2254 GCA_965603145.1 uncultured Syntrophobacterales bacterium | reverse complement strand
GGATCATGAAAAAGGCAGGGTGCTGGAGCATTCATTTTGGAGCAGAGTCTGGTTCGCAACGTCTTCTTGACATTGCCCGAAAAGGTATAACTATTGACCAAATAAGAACAGCATTTTCATTAACGAGGAGACTGGGCATTAAGACCAAAGCCTTCTTCATGCTAGGTCTTCCAACAGAAACAAGAGAAGAAAGTCTGCAAACAATAAAGTTTGCCAAAGAACTGGACCCGGATGGAGTTCAATTTACCATAACAGTTCCGTATCCAGGAACCAAGTTGTTTGAACTAGCCCAGAAATCAGGCCACATCAAATCATTAAGATGGGAGGATTATCAATCATGGGGTGGATGGACCAATAAGGATCTTGTATATGTCACAGAAGGTAGAACTCAGGAAGAGCTAAAAGAGCTCCAGAAACTTGCACTTAGGGAGTTTTACCTTAGACCTAAAATCATTCTGAGGTCCATATTAGGCATTAGGTCATGGCATATTTTGAAGAGCTATCTCTATGGAGGTTTAGCATTAATAAAATCAGTATTGGGCAAAAAATGAAGGTCTGTTATTTCGGCACTTATGATGTGGAGCAGTCACGGAACAACGTGATCATCCAGGGCCTGCGACAAAACGGGGTAGAAGTGGTGGAGTGTCACGCTAGGTTGTGGCGGGGTACGGCTGATAAGATTCGAAGTGCGGTAGGCGGCCTTTTCAATCCCGGCTTGCTGTGCCGAGCTCTGGGCAGTTACCTTAGGCTTGTCAAGCGCTATGCCAAGATCGGTGACTATGACGTCATGGTCGTGGGCTATTCGGGGCATTTCGACCTCTTTTTGGCGAAGCTATTAACCACCTTCTCGGGAAAGCCCTTGGTTTTCGATGCCCTCGTCTCCCTCACCGAGACCATCGTCGAGGATCGAGGTTTGGTTCCTCGCGGCTCGCTTCTAGCTCGCTTAGTCTACCTGGCGGATAAGTATGCCTGCCGCTTGGCGGATTTAGTTCTCTTGGATACCGAAGCCCACTTCCAGCATTTCCATCGAGATCTTGGCGTGAGGTTGGACAAGCTGCGCCGGGTGCCTGTTGGCGCCGATCAGGTTTACTGCCGGGGGCCCTCGCCGGTTAGAGAGGGTAATCCTTTCAGAGTTGTCTATTTCGGTCAGTATATACCGTTGCACGGAGTCAACTACATCGTCGAGGCTGCCAAAATCCTGGAGGAGGATCCGGATATTTGCTTTGAATTGGTAGGGGATGGGCAGACCTATGAGGAGGCTTCATCTCTGGCGGAGACGCTCCGGGTGAAAAACGTCACCTTCCACCGTACGTGGCTCTTGCCTGAGGACTTGATTGCCGATTATATCATCCCGGCCGATGTATGCCTGGGGGTGTTCGGCGATAGTCCTAAGGCTCGACAGGTGGTGCCCATCAAAGTTTTCGTAGCCCTGGCCATGGGCAAGCCGGTGATCACGGGAGACTCGCCTGGGGCCAGAGAGATGTTGATCCACGGGACGGACGCCATCCTATGCGAGATGGCAAATCCCCGAGCTCTGGCTCAAGCGATTCTCCTCCTGAAGGGCAATCGGGCACTGCGCGAAAAGATTGCCAAAGAAGGCCATCTATCGTTTCAAGAGAAGTTCTCGTCACGGGTTATTGGGGCAAAGGTAAAGGATTTGCTGGCGGAGGTGATCCAGGTGAACTAGAAAGCTCAAGCGTCAAACGTCAGAGGTCGTGTATCCTTCATTCAGGAAACTGCACGCCCACAAGGATGGTGGTGCAAACCAATGTGACATCTGCATGTCCCCTAAGCGCTGGACGGGTCTTGACAAAATTACTAGAAACGAATATAATCAAGTAGAGAAGTAAAGAAACAGCGCGGGCCTGGGACAGGAATGCGTTCCTGAAAATGTCTCAAAATGGGACAAATGTCACATTCCTGGGTTATTCCTAGAGTCGGAGTGAGAGTCTAGGCTGCTTTCAGCGCCCATGCTCGAGTTTCCTGGAGGAAAGATACATTGACACGTCAGACTGCCAACCTTGGGCTTCTGGTGGTTGTCATTCTGGCTTTGCTTCTTCTGGCTTCCAGCCTGGCCTTGAGCAGCAATTGTGCGCAAGCTACTACATCTGGAGGGAGAAGAGAAGCAAGCTGGGTCGAACCACGCTCGTTGAACATCACCAACCTGGTCGGACAGGTCCCTGATAGCTTATTGCAGGGAGTGATCATCTCCGCCTATCCGTGGGACGGAATCATCCAGTTCGAGTCGAGTTCG
>CBFDBW010000510.1:0-2260 GCA_965603145.1 uncultured Syntrophobacterales bacterium | reverse complement strand
GTTGGCAATTGAGGTTGTGGTCGACAAGGATCAGGTGCGTGAACTCATCCCCACCATCATGAAGCGTGGTGCCGAGGGCATCATTGAGTATCCGTTGTATAAAGTAATATAAGAATAGCTGTCAGCGATCAGCCATCAGCCGTCAGCGAGTACATTTCGAATTTCGAATTTTCGAATTTCGAATTTTCGGATTGCGAATTTGGGAATTAAGAAATTGAGGAATTAAGTTGCTGATATTATGAAGTAATCTAGTAAATTTCCCTTTTTTTAAAAAAAATGCCCAAATCCCTAAATCCCTGAATTACTACATTTAGGCATTTTAGCTCACTTTAGGCATTTGCTTATGATAACCAAACGTGCCGAAGAAATCAGACCGTTCATAGTTATGGATGTGCTCGAGCGCGCCCAAGAGCTCGAGAGTCAAGGTGAGCACGTAATCCATCTGGAAGTGGGTGAACCAGATTTCGATACTCCAGCCTGTGTTCGCGCTGCCGGTGAAAGAGCCATAAGAGAGGGGAAAACTCGCTACACTCACAGCCAGGGACTCCTGGAATTGCGGCAGGCCATTTGTGAGAACTATCTAAAGCGCTACGGGGTCGAGATCACTCCGGAGCAGATCATTGTCACCTCAGGTACATCACCTGCCATGTTATTGATTTTTGGTGCCTTGCTGGAGGCAGGTGATGAGGTAATCATTTCAGACCCCCATTATGCGTGCTATCCTAACTTTATTCGATTTGTTGACGGGATTCCGGTACGGGTTCCTGTGGCCGAAGAAGATGGCTTTCAGTTTCGGCCCGAAGAGATTCGCAAGGTGGTGTCGCCGCGCACCCGAGCCATCTTTATCAACTCACCCGCCAATCCCACTGGAAATCTGTTGTCGCCAGAGCGTATGGCCGAAATCGCCAAACTTGGCCCTATGGTGATTTCCGACGAGATCTACCACGGTTTGGTCTATGAGGGCGAAGAACATACCATCCTTGAATATACCGACGAATCTTTCGTGCTGAACGGTTTCTCCAAATTATACGCCATGACAGGCTGGCGTCTCGGTTATGTGATTGCACCTCCCCGTTTCGTCAGGCCCATGCAGAAGATGCAACAAAATTTTTTCATTTCAGCCAGCGCCATGGCTCAGTGGGCGGGAGTGGAAGCTCTGCAGAATGAAGAAGCAGCCGAAGAGGTAGCACGCATGGTTAGCACCTATGATGAGCGCAGACGCTACATGATCCCGCGGCTGAAAAAGATGGGCTTTGGCATTACTGTGGAACCCACCGGGGCTTTTTATGTGCTGGCCAATGCAAAGCGATTCAGCAGCGATTCCTACCGTTTGGCCTTTGATATCCTCCACAATGCCAAGGTGGGTGTTACTCCAGGAGTTGACTTCGGCCCGAACTGTGAGGGATATATTCGCTTTACCTATGCGAACTCTTTGGAGAACATTGCTGTGGGTATGGACCGACTGGAGCAATATCTGGAAGCTCGCATGGCGCACAGCGCATAGCGTATTACATAGTACCAAATGAATTAATGCACTTTTTAGATATCCGAATGAGATATAGTCAAAGCCTCAAATCCCCACGTCAAGTTTAGGCGTAACTTCTGCGGTCACCTCTGACGCTATGCGCTATGCACTTTGCGCTTTGCTTAATACCATGATAATTCGTTCGGCCAAATTTGTTTGCAGTGCGGTGACCCCGGGCCAGTATCCACCCGATGACCTTCCTGAAGTGGCTTTCGCCGGCCGTTCCAATGTGGGCAAATCATCACTTATCAACAAGATACTGAACCGCAAAAAACTGGTACGCACTAGCAAGACTCCAGGCCGCACCCAGTTCCTCAATTTTTTCGAGATTAATGAGCTCTGGCGCTTTGTGGATCTTCCCGGGTATGGCTATGCAAAAGTGCCTGCTGAAGTTCAAAAACGCTGGCGCCCAATGGTGGAGAGCTACCTGACGACCAGGGTCAACTTGCGAGGCATGGTGTGGCTTCTGGATATTAGGCGGGAGGTATCCAAAGAAGATCTGCACCTCTGGGATTGGTTGCAGGCGATGCAGGTAGAGGTGATAATCGTTGTCACCAAGGCGGATAAGCTCTCAAAGAACAAACGCAACAAACAGGCAGCCAGTATTGCTAAAAGCCTCGGGAGGACAGCACAGGAGTTGATACAGTTTTCTGCCACCTCTGGCGAGGGTAAGGACAAGATTTGGCAAGCCTTACGCCAACTTCTTGGCGTTGATCAGTAATCATTTCGCATTTC
>CBFDBW010000509.1:0-2270 GCA_965603145.1 uncultured Syntrophobacterales bacterium | reverse complement strand
CCAGCTGTATGCTTGCTTACAGCGTCGAAAATCAGCGATTCCAGCTCCCTAATATTTCCAGGAAAATGATAGGCACCGAGTAGGGTTATCAACTCTTTAGGCGGGGTTGGTTTCTTTTTGCCCAGTATTTTTGCTGCCTTCTCCAAGAAATGGTTCAGAAGAAGAGGCAAGTCCTCTGTCCGCTCACGAAGTGGTGGAATATGGACATGATGAATACGAAGCCTGTAATAGAGGTCTTTCCGAAACGTGCCTGCGTTCTGTAATGTTTCGAGTTCTTGGTTGGTGGCTACGACTATCCGTGCATCTGAACGCTTGGCAACGTCTGATCCCAGGGGGAAGAATTCGCCCTCTTGCAAAAAACGCAGGAGTTTTACCTGGGAAGCAGGGCTCAGATCACCGATCTCGTCCAGAAAAAGAGTACCCCCCGATGCCTTTTCCGCTAAGCCGGTGCGGGTCTGGTCAGCGCCGGTGAAAGCACCTTTCCTGTGTCCAAAAAGAGTATCGGCAAAGACGCTGTCATCCAGACCAGCAACATTAACGGCAATGAAATCTCCTTGGCGTCTGCTGATAGTATGAACCGCTCTGGCCACCAACTCCTTGCCCACACCGGTAGCACCCGTTATTAGGACAGGTTGCGGGCTCGTGGCAATTGACTCAATATACTGAAAGATGGATCGCATTATTTTGCTGGTGGTAATTATCTCTGAAAACGCCTCAGGATTCTGGAGCTGATCGGCTAACACGTGAGCTTTGAGCAGCTGGTTTTGCCGCCTCAATTCACGAAGCTCTATAGCTCTTTTGACACTGGCAACAAGTCGACTCCTTTCAACCGGCTTAACGATGTAATCAAAGGCGCCAGCCTTCATACACCTGACCGCAGTTTCTACATCGTCCGCTCCAGTAATGACGATGACTGGAACATGGGGAAAGTCAGTTGTAACCATTGGGAGCAGCTCTTCACCCGATAGGTGGGGCATTCTCAAGTCCAGCAGCATGACTTCGATTTCTTGCTCCGCCAGCAAAGAAACGACATCACGACTATCCTGACAGCGAATAAAGTTATTCACATTTCCGGAACGGAGCGCCAGTTCAAAACTATCCAGAGCCTGTACCTCATCATCCACCAACATCACAGGTAGGTGGGGATACGTGGATGTGGCCATCACATTATCTCCTTCACATTACTGCCGGTTGTTGTCAATGGGCAGAATAACTTCAACTTGGGTGCCTTCTCCCACTTCAGAGGTGAAAATCATTCTGCCTCCGTGCTCTTCAACAATTCTTTCAGAGATTGATAGACCCAAGCCAACTCCACCGGAATCCTGTTTCGTGGTAAAGAATGGATCCGTAATATGTGGCAAACTTTCAGCTGGGATACCCTTCCCTTGGTCCTTCACTCTAAGCACGACGCTACCATTTTCTTCGTAAATGGATGTTGAGACCCGTATTGCTTTCCTGTTGTTTGGAAGTGCTTGGCAAGCATTTTGGATCAAATTGATGATGACCTGTTCAAGCCGCTGAAAGTTTCCTTTTATTGACGGGATGTTTCTGCCATAACGGACAGAAAAATGTTTTGTTGACTTATATACCATGTTTGCGACGAGTGATAAGGCTGACTTTAATACATTATTTATATCCACTGGCTGTGTTACATCAGGGATGTCCTTCCTGACGAAACTTTTCAGGTCTTCCACGATTTGCTTGATGCGCTTGGATCCATCTGATATCCCCGAAAACAGCAAGGGGATATTTTCCCGCATCTCCGAATAATTCATTCCCCCTAAGACAAAATCACCGTTTTGTTCATAGTACTCCTCAAGAATGGGCAAGATACTGTCCCAGGCCTCGCTCAATATCGGTGTATTTAACATAATGAAATTATTTGGGTTGTTAATCTCATGGGCCACACCGGAGACAAGGGTTCCCAAGGCCACCATTCTACTGGCGTGATAGAGTTGCTCTTCGGCTCGCTTGCGCTCGGTGGTGTCGCGAGCGATTCCTCGAAAACCGATAGGCTGACCTTCCGAGTCACGAATGAGAGACACCGAGGTTTCGACAAACCTTCTCTCACCGTCTTTTGTTATCACATCCCAATCGAATGCTTGCGCGGGTTTACCGGTGCGATACACTTCGTTAAACACTTTGTAAGCCTCCCCGGCGGTTTCCGGAGTCATAAATTGTTGGTTGTTCATACCGAGTAGTTCTGCTTCGGTGTAGCCGAGATACTTGCAGAGGATAGGATTGAAAAAAGTAAGGTTCCCAGTGAGGTC
>CBFDBW010000508.1:0-2278 GCA_965603145.1 uncultured Syntrophobacterales bacterium | reverse complement strand
TTGGGCTCAGTGAAAGCCGGTGATGTTCTTGTGGTGAGACTGACCGCCAGGCACAAATCAGGCCCCAGGCTTGTGGGGCAGGACGTGGTGGTAATAAGCAAAAAGTAGGTTGTCATTGCCAAGTTTCTCATTGTCTCCAAGTGGCCGGAGTCATGTAAGCTCCGGCCACTTTACCTTTATTTTCCTGCCTATCTTCCCAATTTATAGTACTTTCCATCCTGAAAAACGGTGTAGTGTCATTCTGAGTCCTTCGATTTACTCAGAGCCTGCCCTGAGCCTGTCGAAGGGATAAACTCCGCGAAGGATCTCGAGATTCTTCGTCGCCCCGCATAGGCGGGATTCCTCAGAATGACACACTATTAAGGACATGTCCGGGTGGGCACGAATTGGTCCATAATTCACTGAATTCTCTGGCTTTAATCCACCCAATAGCCGTTAGCATTATTTCCCCACAACCCGGTTGAAATCTCTCCTCAATTGTGACAAAGTCAACTCCTAATGACAACCTAAGAGGTGGTTGGCGTTACCCTTATGAGTGAGGTAGGATTGTGCTTGCCGAGTTGCAAATCAGTAATTTCGCCATTATCGACAAGCTAGCTGTCTCTTTTAAACCAGGACTCACCGTAGTCACCGGAGAGACGGGGGCGGGCAAATCCATTCTGGTTAACGCCATCAATCTATTGCTGGGCAGTCGTGGTTCTGGAGATCTCATTCGTACCGGCAGCCAGGAAGCCGCAGTGACCGTTCTCTTTCACCTGGCCGATGATGTAGATCCAGCCGAACTTCAAGCCAGTTTGGGGAAGTTCGGCGGTCCGGAGGTCGTGGTCAAGCGAGTTCTCTCCACCTCCGGACGCAACCGGGTATATGTCAACGGTCAGCTTGCCACCTTAGGGTTATTGAGCCAGTTGTGTCGGGGGCTGGTGAGCATTTCCGGCCAGCGTGAGCATCAACTGTTCCTGGAACCCGAAGCCCACCTGGAGATCATTGATGGATTCGGCGGCCTCGAAGCAGAGCGACAAGCATACGGGCAAACCTTTGGCGAGCTCAAGAGGCTGCAGAGCGAACTGAGGCGACTACACCGCCAGGCCCAGGAGCGCCAAGAAAAGGAAGAACTGCACCGTTTTCAGTTGGAAGAGATCCACAAGGCCCGGGTTCAGATGGACGAGGAGATCCAGCTCGAAGTGGAACGCGAAAGATTGCGGCACGTGGAACGGCTTCGGCAAGGTGCTTCCGAGGCCCACCAGATTCTATACTTGGACAGCGGTGCGGTCCTGGAAGAGGTGAGCCGGTGTCAGAAAATCTTTTCCGACCTGGGTAACCTGGACCCTGCTCTCAAGTCTTTGGCCCAGACGTTGGAGGGAGTCAGGCACCAGGTGGAGGATGTCTCATTGACGCTCAGAGACTACATCCAGAACATCCAGGCGGATCCCGCCAGGATGGAGTGGGTGGAGGAACGTTTGCACACTCTCAAGCGGCTCATGCACAAGTATGGCGGCAGCACGCGAGAGATACTCGCCCACGCAGATAGGCTGCAGCAGGAACTGGAAGCGTCGGAAAGTGACGAAGTGGAGATCGCCGCAAGGGAAGAGGAGCTGGAGAAGATTCGCCGGCAGGCACTGGCGGAGGCTCTGGAGCTTTCAAAGCGTCGCCGGGAAGCCGCTCGTCGACTTAGCAAGGGTGTGGAAAAGAGCTTGGTCACCCTCGACATGGCCAAGTGCCGGTTTGAGGTGCGTTTTGACCAGGAAGAGGGATCGGACCCCAATACTCCCTTCCAAGCCTACGGGGCAAGCACGGAGTGGGTCCGGGTGGGTGATTACCTTTTGGACGAGAGAGGGGTGGACAGGGTCGCCTTTTTTTTCTCGGCCAACCCCGGCGAAGAGCTCAAACCCATGGCCAAGATCGCCTCGGGTGGAGAGCTCTCCAGGATTGTCCTGGCCCTGAAAGAATTGCTCGCCCGGGAGACAGTGCATGAGACCCTGATTTTTGATGAGGTGGATGCTGGAATCGGCGGTCGCACCGCAGACAGGGTGGGACAGCGTCTAAAGGGTCTTTCCCGGCGACATCAGGTGGTTTGCATCACGCATCTGCCTCAGATTGCCTGCTATGGCGATTATCATTATGTGGTACGTAAGAGCTCTCGCCAGGGTCGAACCACCACAGCCATGCAGGAGTTGAGCGGGAGAGAACGTCTCGAAGAAATCGCCCGCATGCTGGGAGGGGCAAAGATTTCGACAAAAACTCAGGCTCACGCCCGGGAGATGCTGGCGCAAGCACAGAA
>CBFDBW010000507.1:0-2284 GCA_965603145.1 uncultured Syntrophobacterales bacterium | reverse complement strand
CGGTGGAATTTTTTTTGAGATATCGCCTTTCAAAAACAGCCATGACCTCCTTTAGGACGTGAACGACTACTCACTCTGGTTTGTGTCAACACTTTTGAACGATACTCACGAATTTATTCGGCCCGCCAAAATCCTATAATGGGATTCTGGCCTTTGATATCAATAGTAGGGCGCCCGACCCTCTCCTGGAAACTCATCTCTGGCTGGGGTTAGAGACTTTCACTGAAGATAAATCATAGGGGGAAAAAATGAAAGAAGCCAAGGTTATAAAACAAGGCAAGATACAAGAACCTATATCTGATTTTCTCCTCAATACACCTCTCTTTGACAGCCTCAAGACAAATGAAATAAAAAACATCGCAAAGCACTTGAGTTTCATTGAGCTCAGTAAAGACGAAATTCTGTTTAAAGAAGGAGAAAATGGAAACTGTGTGTGTTTTGTTGTGGAGGGCACCTTGGATGTCATAAAACAGTCGTTGACAGGAGAAAGTGTCATAATAACGGCTTTGCACAGGGGACGCTCAATAGGAGAAATGTCAATCATTGATGATTTTCCTCGGTCAGCAACGGTAAAGGCGCGCACACAAGTTAAGTTGGTCATATTGACGAGGGAAGGTTTCGATTTGCTGTTGGAAGAAAATCCCCAAGTAGGTATAAAAATTCTCAAGAAGATTTCACGCCTCCTCAGTCTCAATCTGCGGAAAACATCGAGCCGCCTCGCTGACTACATGTTACCGCTTACGTAGGCTTCAAAGGGTAAAGACTGTAGATTTCTGAGAACATCAGAGATTTGTAACAGGTGAGGATAGATGGAGGACACAGCCAAAATATTCATTACGCTCGGCGTCTTGCTCCTCCTCGGCCTAATAACTGATGCTATTGGTCGTCGTACCAGGCTCCCTCGGGTAACACTCCTGCTCGTATTTGGCTTTTTGATTGGTCCCACCGGTATAGGTTTCTTGAATCCAGACGACGGAAAATGGTTTTCTCTTGTTACGGCTATTGCACTGGTCATGATCGGATTCCTCCTCGGTGAAAAACTTGCCTTCTCTTCGCTCCGCCAGCACGGAAAGTTCGTACTGTGGCTCTCTGCTGCCGAAGTTGTTGCAACGGCGCTAATGGTGCTGGTTGGGTTGCTCCTGACTGGTGTGCGGATGGACATAGCCTTGCTGCTCGCCGGGATTGCCACTGCCACCGATCCGGCTGCGACAACGGATGTCGTTCACGAAACCAGAGCAGATGGTGCATTCACGAGCACCCTGCTGGGTATCGTGGCAGTTGATGACGCATGGGGCCTGATCGTCTTTAGTCTCATGCTCACCGCTGCCCAGGCATTGAGCGGGCAAGGCGATATTGCTACACCGCTGCTCACCGGCGCCTGGGAGCTTGGTGGTGCTCTCCTTTTGGGCATTTGCTTAGGTATCCCCATGGCCTTTCTGACCGGTCGGGTCCGACCGGGAGAGCCTACCCTTGTTGAGGCTTTAGGTCTGGTCTTCCTGTGCGGCGGAATCGCAATTTGGCTCAAGGTTTCATTTCTTTTGGCCTCCATGGTTTTAGGATGCGTTGTTGCGAACCTGGCCCGCCATCATGCCCGTCCCTTCCACGCTATCGAAGGAATCGATTGGCCCTTTATGATCCTGTTTTTTATCCTCGCAGGAGCCTCACTGGAGGCGAAAGCAGTTTACCAGGTTGGGCTTCTTGGGGCAGCGTATATTATCTTTCGGGTCTTGGGGCGCCTTCTCGGTGCTTGGGCAGGAGGTGTCATAAGCCATGCCGATCCCTTACTGGGCCGATGGATGGGGATGGCATTGATGCCCCAGGCAGGTGTTGCGTTGGGTATGGCTCTCATGGCCACCCACCACCGTCCTGACCTCGGTGAAGTAATCATGCCTGTCGTCATTGGATCAACGGTACTGTTCGAGGTGATTGGTCCAGTGCTGACACGGGTTGGGCTCGTTCGTGCAGGTGAGGTTCGGAGCAGGTAATGGTGGAACCTGGAACTGTTATTTTTCACCGAATCCCTGTGCAGGCAAAGCATAGAATTGATCCACTGGGGAAAACAAGCGAGCTCTGAATCTAGATATACAGGGTCAAAACGATGGTAAAATCAAAAATAAATCTTGCATTAATCTCCGTAATAATTGTCCTGTCTATTCTTCTATTGATTTGCATTACTTATCTTCAAAAACGACGTACTGCAAGAGACAGGCAGGAACCAGTCCCTCAAGAGGTCTTGCGTGCCATCGAAAAAGAAAGAATGTACAGTGCCAAGCTCCAGCGCAGA
>CBFDBW010000506.1:0-2285 GCA_965603145.1 uncultured Syntrophobacterales bacterium | reverse complement strand
TATTTCAGTTCCACACCGAATTGTCCGAGCGGAAGCCGGAACCGCAAAAAGGAGAGTGAAACCTACCATGGCAATCAGGGTAACTGATACTCTTTTCATAACTTCAACTTCCTCTGTAGGGTGCTTATTAGTTTCTATCCGTAAAAAGGCATTATAAGTCTAACAGGGGATAAATTATTTTGCCAGCCTGCATAATTCACTGATCTTTTGGATTCGTCATTGAGCAGCCGCAACAAATCGAGAATACTTGTTGCGGGCTTCGCTAGGATGCTTCGTACCTCGTGTTGATTCTTAATTGGCCGGTGAGGCGCAGGCTTGTTGACATGGGTGGGTTCGACGGTTAGTCTGCGTATGTAAAAGTGGACCCATTATTGGTACTCATCAAGAATACAGGATAAGCTATCCATTAGGGGGAGGATTCTTAGTGTACAGACAAAAAGCTAGTAGAAAGAAAGTATTCCTTCTTATCCTACTGTTTTTGAGTCTATGGTTAATTTTCGCCAGTTGTACTCCTAAAAAACAATACCGGGGCAAGAAAGAGCCTGTACCAAAGGCTAAGAATATTATCTTTATGGCTCCGGACGGCATGGGTCTAGCCTGTGTCACCGCGGCGCGGATATATAAAAATGGACCGAATGGGCAGGGTCTCCATATGGAGACATTGTCTGCGATTGGCTACCAACGGACCCATTCCGCCAACAGTGCGACAACCGACTCCGCCGCGGCTGCCTCCGCTTGGGCGAGCGGGGAGAAATTCCGAAACGGGGAGATCTCCTGTCACGACGACAATCGGGATGGCAAGTGTGAACCCACACCTGCTCCCACCATTCTGGAATTGGCCAGGGAGAGAGGAAAGTCCGCTGGACTGGTGGTTACCTCCACTGTGACCGATGCCACTCCTGCCGCCTTCGGCGCACATGTACCGAGACGTGAATGCGAGAGTGAGATAGCACGGCAGTATATCCAAGTGACCGGGGTGGAGGTAATCCTCGGCGGTGGTGCGGCGAAATTTAATGCTCCTAAAGCCAATGTTGACGACTGTGGCACTTTTGGCGACTTTATCGCAGCTGCCCGCACCAGAGGATATGGCGTCGTTTATACCAAGGACGCTATGGAGGAAGCCGTATCAAGAGGAACGAAAAAGCTCCTTGGACTTTTCGCCCGCAACGAAAAATCTCCGGAACTTTTTCGTGTTTTTCCCGCAGAGCACTACAGGGTAGATGAGCCGACCCTTCCCCAGATGACAGCCGCAGCTCTCGAGATCCTGGAAAAAGACCAGGATGGTTTCTTCCTACTAGTGGAGGGAGCCCAGATCGACTGGGCCGGCCATAATAACAACCTACCGTATCAAATCTCAGAGACTCTCGCTTTTGACGAAGCGGTCAAGGTGGTTCTGGATTGGATCAACGAAGAGCAAAGGAGAAAGCTGGACACTCTCGTTATTATCGCCCCTGATCATGAGACCGGCGGTTTTGCCATTCGTGGCGCCGGCAAAGAAAACTACAAACCTGGTGATTTGGTGAAAGACGCTTGGACTACGAAGAAACACACGGCCGTGGATGTGGTAATTTGGAGCCAGGGGCCTGGAAGCAAATTTCTGGGTAGGGCTGTCGACAACACTGATCTCTACAAGGTCATGAGAGATGTTCTATTTTAGATGAAAACTACAATCCGCAATTCCAAATCCACAATCTAAAGGTGTCCATACCTATCCAATGCCTCAATGAGACCCATGCCCTTGCGGATATCTTCTCTCGCCTTGCAGTCCTTGTCAGCCCATTTGGTAACCTGGGCTGTGATTTCGTCGATGAATCCGGCTGCAACGATAATCACCCCATCATCATCAGCGACAACTATGTCACCAGGCGTCACCGTCACCCGATCTTCCAGAGCCCCACGGACCCGGATGGGGACTTGACGATCGGATACGCGCCAGCGTCCGATAGCCTGGGCCGGCGTGCGGTAGCGTACCATCATGGCCAATTCCAAGGTCCTCAGGTAAGCTACATCTCTCACCCCCCCATCCACCACTACTCCAGCGCAACCTCTTGCTTTCATGGCCTCGCTCAGCAAATCGCCAAAGCAGCACACTCCCTGGATATCGTTACCGGCCCATACCGGCACAACGCCAGGAACCATGGCATCTATGGCGGCCAGTTTGGCTCGATCGCCACCTCCCGACCAGCGGTGTGATTCCCCGGTAATAGTGTAGGCTGGACCAATAAATCTTACGCCCGGACCAGGTATGGGAAAAAGAGAGTTGTCCAGAATCGGCGGCAAAAGAT
>CBFDBW010000505.1:0-2298 GCA_965603145.1 uncultured Syntrophobacterales bacterium | reverse complement strand
CTAGCGGGTGATCAGCATTATTGCGCCCATGACGATAAAGAGAATTCCGGCCACTGTTTTGACCACGTAGGGCGGGAAGCAGCGAGCCAGAAAAACTCCCAACAAAACCGCCAGCAACGAGCTGATGACCAGGGCCAGAGAAGCACCCAAGAATACGGCCAAAGGCGATTTGCTGTCAGCTGATAGGCAGAGGGCTGCAAATTGAGTCTTGTCCCCTAGTTCTGCCAGAAAAATAAGACTGAAAGTGGTCAACAGGGTTTTTACATCCACATTAGCCTCCCCATAGACTACCGGGCAGAAAAATTTTTGCTGCCAAGTTGTTTTACCTAGAATTATGTTGCAGTTTTCAGCAATAGGTGAGTTCGAGGTCAGAAGTCACCGGTTTTCTCTTAGTAACTAACATAGAAGCCGATAAGAAAGCTGTCGATGTTTTTATCGGCAGTACCGCCGATTTTCTCATCAGCCCTGAATTGCTCGAATCCCACCTTTATATTGGCGTTATGCCCCTTGATGAAATAGCTAACTCCAACCCGCCAAGCGGACCAGCTTCCCACATCATCGGAGGCATCGCTGTCCCAGCGCTCAAAGAGGGCCCAAGGTTGGAGATTCAGGTTCTCGAGGTAGTATCCGCTTTGAACATAGAACCCCTCCCCCTCGGTCTCTTTGGCATTTTTCGGAGGCCCAGAGGCTGAGTCTCGAAGAGCGGTGGAGTCTTCAAGATCCAAATTACTATAACCTGCCTCGAAGGTTGTGCTCCCTGGACCAACAGGAATGTCCGCGAAAGCATCGATGGAGTAGTAGATATAGTTTATGTTGTCATCCGTAACTGGATCGCGAGCAATTCTCTGCTGATGATCAATGGAGGCGCCGATGGCTACAGTCTTTTTTGCTCCGAGATAGGTGGAGAGATTGTAGTAGCCCGGTTCGGGCTCGAAAAAGTTCAATTGCACCCGGGCGGTGACCCGCTCTTTATCCTCAGCATCATTCATAAATTGGATGCCGGTGTAACCGCCCACATAGTACTTGGCATGAAATGTCTCGGTAAAAGATGTGGAGCCGAACAAGGTTGCCCCAATATCACGGTTCACATTACCATCCCCGCTGAGATCCAAGTTGCCATCTTCAAAGGCGGCGGTGTTGAATACTGCACCACCGTTTAGGCCCCAGGTGAGATTATAGTCGGTGATGCCTGGATGATCGATGGCCATCATGGCGGCAGAGCTGGTTAGGTGTTGTCGGCCAGCAGGCGCCATGTGCGCCCCCATGATGATTTGTGCTTGGTCAAGCAAATGGAGATTGATAAAACCGTCGATCACTTTTGCATCTCCAACGCTTCCGTCCTCTTCTGAGTCTGACCCCATCTGGATGAAGAACTTGACCCATTTAGTGACACCACCCCCAAGTCGGATCCGGGCCCGACGAAGAAGAAATTTCTCCTCGTGATCGTTTTCTGCATCCGCCTGAGAATTGGTGCTGCTGAGAAACTGGGTCTGGAGCCTGAAGCCTAGCTCCAAGTTGGAATCTTGGTCAATTTGTAACTTGACTCCGGCCCACGAAGCAGAAGGCCAAACCAAAAGGACTCCAACCAGCACACCGGTCAACACGGCTATCTTCCGCATCACAACTCCTATTTCTGCATTCCATAATCGACACAGGAGGTCTTATACGTGATTTTAGTCCAAATGAAGGTTCGCCTACTAATACAACTATATCGATTTCGAGTAATGACCGGCATATGACCACTACCAGAGCTACATCGATAGCACAAGATACGTGTACGAGCAAGGCAAGAAGTAATTAGGATCCCTCATTTAAATCAGACTGATCAATGGGGCCAGGTACATATCTACGAGTCAGTATGATAAAATTCATCCGAATCTAGGGAATCTGGTTTTTCCCCGCATAGCGGGATCTTTTATGGGCCTGGATTCTTTACTTCTCATCTTTATAAAGAGCCGGTGGAAAAGCAAAAGAGGATAGGAATGATAGAGCAAGGTCCCATAAGACCCCCAAGTGAAAGCAAGAGTCTGCTTCTGAGGCTGACACGTAACTGTCCATGGAACAAGTGCCTGTTTTGTCCAGTATACAAAGAAACTGCCTTCTCTCGCAGATCTGTAGCCGAAATAAAAAGCGAAATCGATGAAATCGTTGAGATTATTGAGGATATTCAGAGGATTTCGAAGAAACTTGGCTTCGGGGGAAAGATTACAGGAACAGTGATTTCCCATATCTATCCTAGTAGAGATCACGCTCTTGTCTATCGCCAGATAGCTCACTGGTTATACTTCGGAGAAGGAA
>CBFDBW010000504.1:0-2304 GCA_965603145.1 uncultured Syntrophobacterales bacterium | reverse complement strand
GTAGATTGCAGATTTCGGAATGCGGAATGCGGATTTGGGACTTCGGGTTTTTGAAACGAAACTCCTAGAAGTCTCTCCAAGCTAGACAAAATATCATTTGTCATCACCGACTTGATCGGGGATCCAGTTCTTCTTTTTTCTGGATTCCGGATATCCGCCTTCGTCGAATTCCGGAATGACGAAAGCGGTGGTTTGGCTTAAATCGAAAATGTAGAGGCGGGGTTTACCCCCGCCCGGCAGCGGTTATTTTGAGAGGCTCGGCGGGAGGGGATAAACCCCGCCCCTACGAAGACAATGGTTACTCAGCTAATAACAGATGAAGAGGTGCTTACATGAAAACCATGAAAATCTTAACAACCCCCCGCATGGAGCGGTGCATCGGCTGTCACGCTTGTTCATTGGCCTGTGCCCGGCTGGTGAACAAGCGGTTGTCCTGGGACACGGCGGGTATTCGAATTGTGTCATCAGGCGGGTTATCAACCGGTTTTGAGTCAAAGCCTTGTCTTGCCTGCAATCCAGCGCCTTGTGCACTGGCCTGCCCTACAGGCGCGTTTTTCCAACGCAAAGGCGGAGGGGTGCTTGTCAAAAGGAAGCTCTGCATACAGTGCGGAGAATGTGCCGCGGCCTGCCCTGTTGACGCCATTTATCTTGACGCCGCTACCGAGCCCTTTGTCTGCATCCATTGCGGCCAGTGTGTGCCCTTCTGTCCCCATGATTGTCTGGAAATGGCGGAGGTCCCGGTTGAGCCTTCATCTGAAGAAGAGGGAAAGGAGGTGGCGCCATGATCAGGGATCATTTCAGGATACTCACCGTGAACCTCGCCACTGGCAAGGGTAAAGTGGTTACGCTGGACGGTCGTGATACGGAGGCCGGTGGTAGTGGGCTGGCAGCATTGCTGTTTAACAAATATGGTCACGCAGAAAAGCCTTGGGACGACCCGGAGCAGCCTCTCATTTTCACCATCGGACCACTTACCGGCTATTTTCCGCTCATGAGTAAGACCGTGTGCTGATTTAAGTCGCCTTACCACGACCAGTACGGAGAAAGCCATGCCGGAGGGCGGTCGGCCCTTTCCCTACGCTTTGCTGACCTGGACGGCTTGGTCGTCACCGGCAAGGCTGAAAGACTAAGTTGCCTCTCAATTGGCTCGCGCCATCTCGAGCTCATGGACGTTCACTATATGCGGGGAATTGACTTGCAGAGATCCGGAAAAATGCTTCGCAAGATGATTGGCGGCGCAGGCCACAGGTCCATCTTTCGTATAGGCCCTGCAGGAGAAAACCTTTCAGCCTATGCCTGTATAACGGTGGATACCTACCGTCACTTCGGCAGACTCGGTGGTGGTGCAGTTATGGGAAGCAAGAATCTCAAGGCCATTGCGATTCAGGGCGATGGCGTATTCGACCTCCCTGAGGGTAAAGAGTATGCAGAGCTCTTCGAGGAAGTGCACAAGCAGCTCACCACCACCGACATGATGGACAAGTACCACAATCTGGGCACCCCTGTTAACGTGGCCGTTCTGAACGGGATCAAGGCTTTACCCATCAAGAACCTGCAGCAAACCACTGATCCGAACATTAAAGGCATCACCGGTGAAACCTTTGCCGACGATACCTTGTTGCGCAACACCGCTTGCGCAGGATGTCCCGTGGGCTGTATCCATATCGGTTTTGTGCGCGAAAAATTTATGGAGCCCAACCAGTATCTCTACCGCCAGGTCTCCTATGACCACGAACCAATCTTCGCCACAGGTTCCATGCTGGGGATGACAAATGCCTTTAGTGTTCTTAGTATCATTGACATGGTAGAAAAGATGGGTCTGGACGTGATGTCGGCGGGGGTAGCACTGGCATGGGCAACGGAAGCGTTGGACAAGGGCATCATATCGGAGAAAGAGACGCTGGTGCCGTTGAAATTTGATGATGCCGCAGGATACAAGGAGGCCATGCAACATTTAGGATTGGGCTCCAATGATTTCTATCGCCTTCTCGCGCAGGGCACCATGAAGGCGGCTGAGCAATACGGCGGGGAAGATTTCGCTTGCGTACTTGGACAGGAGATGGGGGGCTATGCCACGGGTGAGGTCTTTTTCACTTCCCAGGCCCTGGGATTCAGGCATTCTCACTTGGATACCGGTGGCTATTCTTTTGATCAAAAACATGAAGAGAAGAACGTGGAGAAGGCGGTGGAATTTCTGGTGTGTGATGAACAGGGCCGAGTGCTCTTGACCTCCATGGTTGCCTGCCTTTTTGCCCGTGCAGTGTATACGGATGAGTTGCTGGCAAATTGCCTGAATTCCCTGGG
>CBFDBW010000503.1:0-2311 GCA_965603145.1 uncultured Syntrophobacterales bacterium | reverse complement strand
TCTCAGCTCGCAGCGCTCCCTCCAGAAGGAGGGCGATCTGCTCAATCTTTTCCCTCTTCCATGGAACATCCCAAGATTCCAGGTTGGCGATCAGTTGGGTGTTCGACTGCATAAGTTCTTCAACGATACGCAGACCGTTCGCCCGCATGGTACTTCCAGTCTCGGTGACCTCCACGATGGCATCGCATAAGCCGTCAATGACCTTGGCCTCAGTGGCTCCCCAGGAAAACTCCACCTCCACATTGATACCCTGCTCCTTGAAGTAACGCCGGGTGAAGTTGGTAAGCTCAGTGGAGATCTTTTTGCCATCCAGGTCGGCAAGTTTTTGGATGCTGGAGTCCATGGGAACTGCCACTACCCATCGGGTAGGTCGTTGACTTACTTTGGAGTAGACCAGGTCCTTCACCACCTTTACCTGTAAACCGTTCTCCAATATCCAGTCTCTTCCTGTTAACCCCACATCGAAAGTCCCACTCTCAACGTACCGAGACATCTCCTGGGCACGGCAAATGGAACAACTGATTTCGGTGTCATTGATCTCCGGGAAATAGTTGCGGGAACTCAACGAAATGCGCCAGCCTGACTTTTGGAATAGGCTTATTGTAGCTTCTTGTAGGCTGCCCTTGGGCACGCCCAATCTTAACTGTTGCACGAGATCAAATACCTCCTCTTACAGTATTATAAACGCACCACTCACTATGTGAGGGATTCCTGGGGTAATCTAATCTTTCTAGTTCACAACTGAGCTGAGTAAATCCGAAATCCGAATATCGAAATTAGAAACAAATTAGAATGACCAAAATCCAAATGTTCAAACTTACATCAGACCTCATATTTGAATATCAGATTGTTTAGAACATTTGAGCATTGATATTTTGAATTTGTTTCGTGCTTCGGATTTCGAGTTTCGAATTTGACTGGGGCTTTTGCGCCCCTGTCCTCTGTATCTCCGTGATTCAACCTTTTTTCCCCGGCTGCCGGTTCGCTCACTATTTGTAGACTTCTTTTGGGTCAAAAACCTGGGTGGATATCATCTTCAGTTCCCCGTCCTCCACCTTGCGATAGAAGCAACTCGGGTATCCTTCGTGGCAGGTGGCTCCGCCAACCTGGTGAACCTTGAGCACGACTGTGTCAAGATCGCAATCCACGTAGATAGCCTGTATTTCTTGGATGTGACCGGAAGTCCCCCCCTTGAGCCACAATTTCTGTCGGGAACGACTCCAATAATGAGCCTTCCCGCTGGCAAGGGTCTTCTTCCAAGCCTCCTCGTTCATGTATGCCAGCATCAAAACCTCTCCGGTCTCATCATCCTGAACAATAGCTGGCACCAGCCCGTCACTTTTCTTGAAATCGAGCATGTCTTTCCATCCCAAATCGAGGGAAACAGTTGAACATCAAGCAGATCTTAAACCCGAGCACTTGTTGTTAGTATACACCTTTGCCTTTGTCAAGCCTCTTGGTCACTACTCTTTGGTCATTGGTCTTTGGGTAATTACTTCAAGCCATCAGCTGTCAGCCGTCAGTTGTCAGAGCAGATGGACATTTTCTCTCTAATCCTGATTCTCCCTTACATCCTATTATCCCTAGCCCGGATATTTCATGAATAGCTGATCGCTGATGGCTCAGGAGTGGTAAATGATTAAGAGCTATGCGTTAGCTGGCCGCAGGCTGCCATAATCTCGGCCCCACGGCTTTGGCGCACGGTCGCGGTGTAATGCTTCTCTTGGAGTATTTTCTGGAAGTCCTCGATGCGGTTTGGGGAAGGACGCTTGAAGGAAGATCCCGGATACTCGTTGAAAGGAATAAGGTTGATCTTGGCTCGAAGACCTTTCAAGAGCTTCGCCAGTTTACGTGCATCTGCCGACGAGTCATTGACACCAGCAAGCAGGAGGTATTCAAAAGTAATCCGCTGACGGCGTGGCAGCTCCAATTGACGGCAAGCCTCCAACAACTCCTCCAGGGGGTAGCGGCGGTTGATTGGCATAATACGAGATCGTGTCTCGTTGTCTGCAGCATGCAGAGATACTGCCAATTTTATAGGAAACAGCCGGCTCAACTCCAGCATCTCCGGCACCAGACCAACTGTGGACAAGGTAACTTTCCTGGTGGAAAAGTTGAGGCCATGGTCTGAAGTGATTATCTCCAAGGCCTTGGCCACCTGCTGCAAATTGGCGAGAGGCTCTCCCATTCCCATGAAGACCAGGTTGGTTATCCGTTCTTCTGGGCCAAGTTCACGTCGTGCCGCACAGATCTGGTCTACGATCTCTCCAGCGCTAAGATTTCTCCTGTAGCCCTGCTCGCCGGTTAAACA
>CBFDBW010000502.1:0-2331 GCA_965603145.1 uncultured Syntrophobacterales bacterium | reverse complement strand
AAGCTGCCCAACGTGGCCTGCCTGGCTGCGGTGGAGAAGGTCTATCCCGATAAGATGCCTGCCACATTAGACTGCGCAGCACTTTCCATGATGGCAAAGCGGGGCCAAATACGAGGCGCGGTGGTGGACGGTCCTTTTGGCCTGGACAATGCCGTGTCGGAGGAATGCGCCAGGGTGAAAGGCGTAACCAGCGAGATGGCGGGAAAAGCAGACGTGCTGCTGTGCCCCAATGTCGAGGCCGGAAACGCCCTTTACAAAACCCTGACAGCATTTGCCAATGCCAGGTGTGCGGCGATCGTGGTGGGCACGAAAGCCCCGGTGGTGCTTACCTCCCGGGCTGACTCTCACCAGACTAAATTCGTCTCCATTGCGCTGGGAGTGGTCAACTGTCAATCATGAGATTGGCCAGGACCTGACTTGAGTTAGGTCCTGGAATTAAGATGTACTGGGTTTTCGTGAACAGAAATCACTGCTGGCACAAAAGTCAAATCCAGGAGGTTTTATGCCCATAGACAAGGTTGAAAAAATCTGGATGAACGGAAAACTGGTCAATTGGGACGACGCCAAGATTCACGTGCTCTCCCACGTGGTCCACTACGGCTCCAGCCTTTTCGAGGGAGCGCGCTGCTACAAGACTAAGAAAGGCACAGCCATCTTTCGACTCAAGGCTCACACCAACAGGTTGTTCAACTCCTGCAAGATCTACCGGATGGAAATCCCTTTTTCCAAGGAGGAAATCAATCGGGCTATCACCGATCTGATCAAGATAAATAACCTGGATGCTTGTTATATCAGGCCGGTAGTCTACAGGGGATATGAACAACTCGGCGTGGATCCGACCGGGTGCCCGGTGGAAGTCTGTATAGCGGTCTGGAGTTGGGGTGCTTATCTGGGCCCCGGAGCTCTGGAAAACGGGGTGCCGGTGTGCGTGTCTTCCTGGAACCGCATGGCTCCCAATACCATGCCGGTTATGGCCAAGAGCGGAGCCAACTACATGAACGCCCAGTTGATAAAGCTGGAGGCCAAAGAACACGGCTACGTGGAGGGAATCGCCCTGGACGTGTTCGGGTTTGTAAGTGAAGGAAGCGGCGAGAACGTGTTCATAGTAAGAGATAACACCCTGATCACTCCACCCTTTGGCTCTTCCATCTTGCCGGGCATTACCAGAAACACGGTGATTCTTCTTGCGCTCGACATGGGAATGAAGGTGATCGAGCAAACCATCCCCCGGGAGGCGCTTTACATCGCCGATGAGGTTTTATTCACCGGGAGCGCGGCGGAGATCACTCCGATCAACTCTATAGATAAGGTCAAGGTGGGAGACGGCAAGCGCGGGCCGATCACCAAGAAACTGCAGGAGAAATTCTTTGCGATCGTCAGCGGAGAAGAAGAAGACAAACATAATTGGCTGACGTATGTAAAATGAAAGGAAGGCAGCCGGAGACGCGGGGTGCTCTGTCGGCACACGATTCCCGTTACCCGCAGTAGCCTTCCCACACGAAACCTGATAGCTTTGTGAAATCAACGTCTCAAACTCAACCTATAAGGAGATTCAAATGCTTGTGAGGCTTTCAAGCGGTAAAGAGATCCCGGTGGAGATGCACAAGATAAAGATCGTGCAGCAGACCCATCTTCGGCCAGTTGATCGTAGGCTGAAAGCGATAGAAGAGGGAGGTTACAACACGTTCTCGCTGCGGACCAGAGACATATTCATCGACATGCTGACCGACAGCGGCACCAATGCCATGTCGGACAACCAGCTGGGCGCCATGATGATCTCAGACAATGCTTACGCGGGCTGCGAGACTTTCTACAGGCTGACCGCTGCCATAAAGGACGTGCTTGGCCTTGATTTGGTTCTGCCCACCCACCAGGGCAGGGCCTCGGAACACCTCTTGGCAAAGGTTTTCGTCAAGCCGGGCGACGTCATCCCCATGAACTACCATTTCACCACCACCAAAGCGCACTTTGAGCTGGCTGGAGGGAAGATTCTGGAGATTTACGCCGACGAGGCCCTTAATACGGAAAGCACACATCCGTTCAAGGGGAACATAGATATCCAGAAGCTGAACGACGTGATAAAGAAGTACGGAAGGGAGAAGATCCCCTTTGTGCGAATGGAGGCCACCACGAACCTCCTCGGCGGGCAGCCCTTTTCCATGGAGAACCTAAAAGAGGTCAGGCAGGTCTGTACCCAACACAATATCCCCCTGCTCATGGATGCTACCCTGGTATCCGAGAACTCCTACTTCGTCAAGATGAGGGAAAAGGGATACGAAAACCGCCCCTTGCCGGAGATAATCAAGGAGACCATCAGCTTCACTGACATAA
>CBFDBW010000501.1:0-2339 GCA_965603145.1 uncultured Syntrophobacterales bacterium | reverse complement strand
AGGGTGACCACCTTGAGCCGATAATAGAGGTCCTCTCGAAACCGCGCCTCTGCGACGGCCGCTTCGAGATCCCGGTTGGTGGCTGCTATGATGCGCACGTCCACGGAGATGGGTTCGCGGCCGCCAAGGCGCTCGATGCTTTTTTCTTGGAGCAGGCGCAGGATCTTGGCCTGGATGCTGAAAGGCATGTCGCCGATTTCATCAAGTAAAATTGTCCCGCCGTGGGCTTGCTGGATTTTCCCGACGCGGCGGCTCATCGCACCGGTAAAGGCTCCTTTTTCATATCCGAACAGCTCGCTTTCAAGGAGGGTTTCGGGAATAGCCACGCAGTTAATCACAAGAAAAGGTTTATCTCCCCGGAGACTGTGCTGATATATGGCACGAGCCACCAGCTCCTTTCCAGTGCCGGACTCACCCCGGATAAGCACGGTGGCGTCAGTAGAAGCCACCCGGCCAATCGCCTTGTAGACTTCCTGCATAGCACTACTTCGACCAACAATTGCCTCGGCAGAAGCCACCTCTGGGACTACGTCTATCTCCACCCTTGAGCGCATGAATCGACCCGCCTCAAGAGCCTGATCAATCAAGGCCAAGATCTCGGGGATCTCAAATGGCTTGAGCATATACTCGAAGGCCCCTAACTTGGTAGCTTCAATCGCCGTCTCAGTGGTACCAAATGCGGTCATCACGATAACGGGAAGCTTGGGCTCGATTTCGCGTATTGCCCGAAAGGTCTCAAGGCCACTCATTCCAGGTAAGCGCACATCCATCACGACCAGGTCAGGTACAGACTCACGAACCATAGCAATGGCTGTCTCGCCCGCGGGTGCGGTCTGCACGGCATGGCCTTCTTCGGTCAAGAGTTTATCAAAGCTTTGCCGCAACTGGTCATCGTCATCAACGATCAGGATTTGACCCAATTCTCTTCCTCTTTGCATGGCAGGGTGATGGTGAAGGTCGCTCCCTTGCCTTTTTGGGACGTGAGATTCAGCAATCCTCCATGCTCTTCTACGATTCGGGCGGCGATACTCAGGCCGAGGCCTGTGCCTTCCTCTCTGGTGCTGAAAAAGGGTTCAAACAACTTGTCCTGGATTGCTTCGGGGATCCCTGGCCCACTGTCACTCACCCGGATCACAACCACTCGACCCAACTGTTCGATGGTGTCCTCTTGCTCGAAAATCACAATCTGGCCTCCAGTTCCCATGGCCTCGCATGCGTTGACCAGCAGATTGACCAGGCCTTCTTTCAACTGTTCCGGGTCTGCCACAATTTCTGGAAGACGATGTTGGCGGTCAAGCTTGACACGCACTCCGTATGACTCCAACCGGTGCCTGAGAAGCTGAAGGGCCGTGTCCACCACGTCTGAAGGACTTACCTTCTGCATCTTTAGCTTGGGTGGCCTGGAAAACTCGAGGAAATTCTGAACGATGTTGTCGATATGGCGGATCTCTTTGGAAATTACGTCGAAGTCATCCTTCTGGGTTTCAGACAGATCCATCATCCGCCCCATCGAGAACAGCCGCATCTTCACCGATGTCAAAGGATTCCGGACGCTGTGAGCCATCCCAGCCGCCAGCTTTCCCACGAGGGCCAGCTTTTCAGACTGCAGCAGATGCTCTTGGCTCCGCTCCAGCTCGCTTTTGGTTTGGTCCACATCTTCCACCAGGCTATGCACCCTGCGACTCACTGCCTTGACCTCATCCCCGGATTCGGCGGTACCTTCTGAGACATCTCCATCCAACGCGAGCCTCCGAAGCGGATTGAGAATCTGGGTCACCAGAACAAAGGCCAACAGGGCACCAAGAAGAATGGCCGTCCATATGGCTGCCCCCGCGATAACCCTGAGCCGCTTGGCCTGGGTTTGGATCTCGCTTTGAGCCAGATTGATTCTTCTATTCTGAATATCCTTGTAGTCCTCGCACACCTCAAGGATCTTGAAAAAATGGCTGCGGACCTCCCAATGGAGAGTGGCCCCGGCTTCTCGCTGCCCATCCCTGTATAGGGCGATCACCTCGTCTTTGTCTCTTATGTAGTCACCATATTTGGACTCGATTTCGTCAATGGTTTCCTTGTCAGTTGCCGTACGAGCAAGCTTCCGGACCTGTTTCAGCCCTTCCTTGAATGCCTGGCGGTACTCTCCTAATTTCTTGAGCCAGTCCGGGTTGCCGTCCAGGAAGTAATAGGAGACGAACCCCTTTTGGCTCATCAGAGCATTCTCCAGTCCTGTCGCCGCCTGAAGTGCAGCCAGATCCTTATCGATGATCCCCTTCAAAAGGGAGTCCATCTGAGAGGTGTGCCACATCATGACAGAACCACCTGCCGACGTGATTAAGATCAGG
>CBFDBW010000500.1:0-2346 GCA_965603145.1 uncultured Syntrophobacterales bacterium | reverse complement strand
TAACCCCGCAGCCCCGCTGAAGCGGGATCTCCGCTTCGCTACGACAAGCTACGGGGAATGCGCTTGCTGGAGCATTTTCATCAGCCTGGCGCTCATCGTTTGTCTGCTGATAGTCCCCTCTTGCACTCGGGATAAAATGACTGTCACAGGCGCCGAGTATGAGTTCGGTAAGAATAAGGTAAACGATACCAACTATGATTGGAAGGAGATCAGCGGCAATCGCTTTCGTATCATCTATCCGGACACACTGAGGCAGCGCGCTCTTGACGTAGCTCAGATCTATGATACTCACCTGGAGTCCATCAGCCAAAATCTGGAAATTCACTTGGATCGCGATGTTCCCGTATTCCTTTACCCCTCTCAGAACGAGTATGAGACCACCAACGTTGTCACCGGGCTGGTGAGGGGGAGTGGTGGTTTCACTGAATTTTTCAAAGAGAGAGTTGTTTTTCCAGTTCACAGCAATGATAAACGTTTAGAGCGTCTGGCCCTGCACGAAATCACCCACGCCGTCCAGCTCAACTATCTGCTGGAAAGTCGCTACCGCTCCCTGCAAATCATTCTAACCGGCGTGTTATCACCTCTATGGTTTATGGAAGGGGTTGCCCAATACGAATCACGGTTCTGGGACAGCATGCCGGCCATGTATGTCCGTGACGCCGTCATGGACCATGATCTCATTCCCCTGAATCAACTGCGTGGCTTCAGCCACCTCCCCCCGCATCAGATCCGGTTGGCTTACGATCAGAGTGGTCTTTTTATTCAATTCCTGGTGGATACCTACGGCCAAGAGTCTATTGCTCGCCTCCTCAAATTGATCAAGAATAGGCTGAATGTCCGTAACGCTCTCCAGGAGGTCACCGGTAAGGGCATCTGGACCCTGGAACAGAGCTGGCGAGAGTATGCCGACCAACGGCTCCGGGTGGGCGGGCCGGGCTGGCAAGATCCAATGGCCCAAACACAGTTGCTTACTGCCAACAAGGGGTGGAATTTCTTTCCCGCCTACAGTCCCGATGGCAGCAGAATTGCCTTCATCTCCGATTGGGAGAACGAGGCCTTTGAATTCTCGCTCTATATCCTGGAAAGGTCCACTGGCCGTCTGTCCAGAGTGATGAAGCGGTCTGTAGAGGTTTCTCCTCTGAGCTGGTCTCAGGATGGGACTCGTTTGGTTTTTGTGAGTGACAAAGAGAATCGCAGTGATCTTTACATTTACGATTTAAAACGCAACAGGGCAGAGCGGATCAAGCAGAAACTTCGAGTCAACAGCTTCCCATCCTTTCTCCCAGGAGATGCGGAGGTTGGATTTGTAGCGAGTGTCAATGGTTATGCTGACATCTATAAAATCAATCTGCACGATGGCAAACTCACCCCCTTGACCCAGACCATCAACGACGAAGCCTATCCACATTGGTCAGCAGACGGAAAATTCTTAGTCTACTCCAGGGAGTACCAAAAACAGTTTGATCTGGTACTCAAAGATCTTAGCAGCGGCGAAGAAACCCGTCTTACCAACACGGTTCATGATGAAATCTGGCCCGTATTCTTGCCTGCGGGCAGAACGATCCTCTATGTTTCTGACCAGAGCTCCATTTTCAATCTGCACCTGCTGGATTTGCAGAGCGGTTCCAGCCATCGTCTGTCTCAGGTAATTGGCGGAATCTTCTCACCCCAGGTCAGCCCAGATGGGAAAAGAGTGCTCTTCAGCTACTTTCGCCACGGACAGTACAAAATCTTTGAAGGGTCCATGTCGAGCCTGGAACCGGGAGTCGAAAATGCTGGCCGCCCTTGACGGTTGCCGGAGAGGCGCCGGCAAAAATCAAGGGCCGAAACCACAGGGGCCAAGGAGTTTACTGCTTCTGGTAGTGGTGGCCCTGTTGCCGCTTTTTCTGGTGTCTCCATCATGGGCTCAAACATCTGAAGAAAAAGAGTATCAGGACAGTTTTTCCACTGACTTCTTTTTTCCCTACCTGGACTATAACGAAAAGGATGGGGTAATCCCCGGCCTTGAGTGGGACGGGAGCAATTTCACCGGAGACCATAGGCTTAGCTTTCGCGGTGGCATCGGCACCAAAAGTGGAAAGGAGCAACTGCAGGGGGGCTATACCTACCTCGGCTGGTATCCTGCTATCGGCTTAAACCTCTTCGATAAGAACACCTTTTTCGGGGACAGTAGCGACTCAGGTGTCGATAAGGACGACTGGCGCCAAGAGGTGGGTGGCAGTCTCACCTTCAGTTTTCCGCTCGATTTGCACCACAGGATTGTCCCTGGCTATGAGATTTCATGGATTGATTTACCTGATGAATCGGAGAGATTGCCGGGCATCTTATTAAGTTTGGTTCGTGATA
>CBFDBW010000499.1:0-2346 GCA_965603145.1 uncultured Syntrophobacterales bacterium | reverse complement strand
CTCGTCAACGCGCAACCTTTCTGCATCACTCACTCCGGCTGTAGCCTCGCCATCGCCCACAACGGCAACCTGGTTAATGCCCATCATCTGAGGTGTGAACTGGAACAGCAGGGTTCAATTTTTCAAACAAGCATGGACAGTGAAGTGATCGTGCATCTTATGGCCCGGCAACTTGTTCATGGCCTGGAAGAGGCACTACTCACCTCCTTGAGTCAGATTAAAGGCGCTTATTCATTGGTGATGGCTACAGAAGACCAAATCATTGGCGCCCGAGATCCTTACGGCTTTCGACCCCTGTGCCTGGGCCTTCTAGACGACAACGCCTATGTCATCGCCTCGGAGACCTGCGCGCTGGATCTGATAGGGGCCACTTACCTGCGAGACGTTGAGCCGGGAGAGATCGTATTCATCGACGACAATGGGATCAGGTCTCGACACCTCCCTGATCCCGGCCGCACCGCCTTCTGCATCTTTGAGTTTATCTACTTTGCCCGACCGGACAGCAACATTTTTGGCCAGAATGTTTACCTGGCCCGCAAACGCCTGGGGCACGAGATGTTTCGGGAATATCAAGTCGACGCCGACATAGTCATGCCGTTTCCCGACTCGGGCAACTATGCAGCCCTTGGATTCGCCGAGGCCTCAGGCATCCCATTGGAAATGGGCGTAATCCGTAACCACTACGTGGGCCGTACTTTTATCGAGCCCACCCAGGCCATGCGAGACTTCCATGTAAAAGTAAAGCTCAATCCCGTGCGCCCGCTGTTGAGGGACAAGCGACTCGTCATCGTTGAGGACTCCATCGTTCGAGGCACTACCACTCGAAATCGTGTCAAGACACTTAGGGAGGCAGGAGCCCAGGAAGTACACATGGTTGTGAGTTGTCCGCCGCACCGTTATCCCTGCTATTATGGTATTGATTTTCCCTCCCGCAAGGAACTCCTGGCAGCCACCCACTCTACTGAAGAAATCAAGAAATTCCTGAGGCTCGATAGTATTCACTATCTGAGTCTAGAGGGACTTCTTCGGGCCATCAACATGCACACTGCTGGCTTTTGCCTCGCCTGTTTCAATGGAGAATACCCGGTCAGTTTCGCTGATGACCTCCACAAGCACTGTTTGGAAACTAGTGATTCGGTCGGCTGATAAAGTGTCCCTCTCCCACCACAACAACTACCTATGAGAAGGTACTATGGTTAGGCCTAACAAAAAAAATATTCGCCGGAGTGCAGCCAAAATCATTAGAGAAGCGAAGGATGTGCTTCGCATCGAAGCCGAGGGCATATTTGGTCTCATCGACCGGGTAGGTCCCGAATTTGCTGAAGCTGTAGACTGGATTGATGAAAGTCGCGGCCGGGTAATTGTCACCGGCATTGGCAAGTCAGGGATAGTGGCCCGGAAGATTGTCGCCACGCTCAACAGCACCGGTACCAAATCGCTTTTTTTACATCCAGTGGAGGCCATGCACGGCGATCTGGGCATGGTGAGTTCAGATGACATCATCCTCGTTCTATCCAGTAGCGGTGAAACTGAAGAGTTGACAGCGATCCTGCCTACTTTGAAAGATTTGGGAACACGAATCATCTGTTTCACCGGGAATACCGAGTCTACCTTGGGCCGTAATAGCGATCTGACCATCTACGCCGGGGTGGAACGGGAGGCCTGCCCTCTGGGTTTGGCCCCCACTGCCAGCACAACCGCCATGCTTGCCTTGGGAGACGCAGTATGCGTAGCACTCTTAAACAGGCACGAGTTTCAGCTAGAGGATTTTCGCCGCTGCCATCCAGGAGGAGCTATGGGAGAGCGGCTTCGAGTACCAATTGAAGCAATTATGCGCACCGGTTCCAGCATCCCAAAAGTCCAGGAAAATACCCTGGTGGCCGAGGCAATCAAGGAAATGGACGCCAAGGCCCTGGGAGCGACCCTGGTGCTCGGAGACACGGTTGGGCTGGTTGGTATCGTCACAGACGGCGACCTCCGTCGCGGTTTACGTAAGTATGAGCGGCTATTGGAAAAGCCGGTCAACGCCATTATGGGTGAAAACCCCAAGACTATCCAGGTAAAAGACTCGGTCGCAGACGCTCTGGAAATCATGGAAGAATACCAAATCACAGTGCTAGCGGTTACCGGCCCGAAGGATGAGCTTCTGGGAATCATTCATCTCCACGATCTCCTCGGCAAGGGATACATCAAATTTACTATGTAAACAAAGCCAAAATCCGAATTTCGGATTTTGGAACTTTTGCCGAAAGTCCTATGTGACTCCTTCAGAACTGGTCAACGCTTTGGAGTCTGACTGATGGACCAGAACGTAACACCCAGAGGCCTGATTTGCTCCCTGGCGCT
>CBFDBW010000498.1:0-2354 GCA_965603145.1 uncultured Syntrophobacterales bacterium | reverse complement strand
CATTTTCTGTTTAGACACTTTAGACATTTCTTAAAGGTGGAACTACTATGGCTTTGACCGGGGCTTGGAATACCGAATTCATTGATGAGCAGTACCGACAGTGGAAGGCTGACCCCAGCAAGGTTTCCAGAGATTGGCAGTTTTTCTTCCAAGGTTTCGAGTTGGCCTCCGCCAGAGAGTCCGAGGTCGTTCTGGTCTGTGATGAGGATCAGGTCTCACGACAATCGCAGGTGGAGACACTGACCCATCGGTATCGTGATCTCGGTCACCTGCTGGCCTGCCTGGATCCGCTTGCGGCCTGCCCAACTGATCATCCTCTTCTGAATCCTGCAGCCTTCAACCTTGCAGACGACGATCTGGAGCGGGAGTTCTATACTCAGCTTTTCCCGGGCAAAAACCTGGTTGTCCTGAGTGAGATACTTAAGGCTCTCAAAGAAACCTACTGTCGCTCAGTCGGGGTAGAGTATATGCACCTGCAAGATCCCGCTGAGCGCCAGTGGTTGCAAGAGCGCATGGAACCTAGCCGCAATCGACCTGTGTTGTCCAGGGAAGAGAAGGTCCGGATTCTCAACAAACTCTACCAGGCCTCTTTGTTCGAGCAGTTCCTGCATAAGAAATATTTGGGACAGACCCGCTTTTCCCTAGAAGGGGCGGAAGCGCTCATTCCCATGTTGGACTCGCTGCTTGGGCAGGTAGCTGCACAGGGATGTCGAGAAATTATTTTGGGGATGGCCCATCGTGGCCGCCTCAATGTTCAGGTCAATGTCCTGGAAAAATCTTACCAGGAAATCTTTTGCGAATTTGAGAGCAATTATGATCCCGATACCATATTTGGCGCTGGCGATGTTAAATACCACAATGGCTTTATGGCTGATATTACCACAGTCAACGACCGCTCAGTGCGGGTGCTGCTCGTCAACAACCCCAGCCACCTAGAATCGGTAAATCCAGTAGTCGAAGGCTTTGCCCGCGCCCGTCAGGATATGTTTGGGAGAAGCGATGGACACAGGCTGGTGTTACCGCTTCTCATCCACGGTGACGCCGCTTTCGCCGGTCAGGGTGTTGTGGCCGAGACCTTAAACATGTCCCAGTTGGAAGGATACAGCACTGGAGGCACTGTTCACATTATTATCAACAACCAGATTGGCTATACCACGCTGCCTGATGATGCCCGCTCCACGCGGTACTCCACTGACGTTGCCAAGATGCTCATGGTACCTATCTTTCACGTGCACGGAGAAAACCCGGAAAGTGTTATTCACGTTATTAAACTTGCCTGCGATTACCGCATGGAATTCAGCAAAGATGTGGTCATCGATCTGGTCTGCTACCGGCGCTATGGACACAATGAGGGGGATGAGCCCTATTTTACTCAACCGCAGATGTACGATCGTATCAGAGAAAGACCGCCTTTATATAAAATCTATGGCGAACAACTGCTTGCCGAAAACATTGTTGGTGAGGATGAGATTGAAGACATCAACTTGGGAATTAATGAGGATCTGGAGGCATCCTTTACCACCATGCGAGAAAAACAGTGCGTCCTTCCCAGGCTTGAATATTACGAAAACTGGGATGACATACATGGAGAATATTCTCATAAAGCACTGAAAACGGGACTACCAGCAAAGCAACTTCGCTCACTTGCGCGTAAGTTGAATACGGTGCCGAAAGATTTCTCACTGCACCCCAAACTGGCAACCCTTCTGAAGAAACGGCTGGAAGCAGTGGAGAACGGCGAGGGAATCGATTGGGCGAACGGAGAAGCTCTTGCGTTTGGTTCTCTGGTAACGGAAGGTATGCCTGTTCGCTTGAGTGGCCAGGACAGTCGTAGAGGCACCTTCAGCCAGAGACACAGCTCTCTGGTAGATACCAAAACAGGTGACACATTCGTACCTCTTAATTTTCTCGGCAAAGAGCAGGCACCGTTCTATGCCTATGACAGTTTACTTTCAGAAGCTGGTGTCGTCGGCTTTGAGTATGGATATTCCCTCGCCCAATCTGAAGGGCTGACTCTCTGGGAGGCTCAGTTCGGTGACTTCGTCAATAACGCCCAGGGCATAATCGATCTGTACATATCCAGTGGTCAATCCAAATGGCAGCGGTTGAGCGGTCTCGTCTTGCTGCTCCCCCACGGTTTCGAAGGCATGGGGCCGGAGCATTCAAGCGCCAAATTGGAGCGTTTTCTGCAGCTGTGTGCCGAGGAAAACATCCAGGTTTGTAATCCCACTACTCCAGCCCAGTATTTCCACCTGCTACGACGTCAGGTAAAGCGTGATTTTCGCAAGCCCCTTGTGGTTATGACGCCTAAGAGCCTGCTGCGCCATCCCCTTGCAGTCTCTCGCCTCTCGGAT
>CBFDBW010000497.1:0-2361 GCA_965603145.1 uncultured Syntrophobacterales bacterium | reverse complement strand
CCTATTGGCAACCCCCATTTCCCTCGCCCGCACCGCTTCTACCCTGAATGCAGCTTTCACCAAACTCTGGCAAACTCTGCAAGACTTGAAAAAACAGCGCCTTCAGAAAAAGAAACAGCCTAGAAAGACCGGGACCAAGGCTCGAGTGGTGAAGAGCCAAAAAGAGAAAAAGCGAGAGGTCCCTGAACAGAAACAGGCACAGTTCGAGTTCATGGCAGTCGGAGGCGAGTTCCGGCTGCCGGATATCGCCCTGCTGGATCCGATTGACCAAGCGGGCGACACTCCGGATCAGGAAAGCCTGTTGATGAACTCCAGGATTCTGGAAAAAAAACTCGCCGACTTCGGGGTGGCAGGAGAAGTTACCGAGGTTTCTCCCGGACCGGTGATCACTATGTATGAATATAAACCGGCACCAGGTGTAAAAATAAGTAAGATAGTTGGTCTGGCCGACGACCTGGCCTTAGCCTTAAAAGCAGCAAGCATCCGAATTGTAGCGCCAATTCCCCAGAAAGGAACACTCGGCATAGAAATCCCCAATGTCAGTCGTCAGCCGGTGGTTATTCGAGATGTCGTCGATGACCTTGTTTTCAGCAAGAAGAAAGGACGATTGCTTTTAGCCCTCGGCAAAGACACAACAGGCAAACCGATGGTAACCGATCTTGCCAGAATGCCCCACCTGCTTATCGCCGGTGCCACTGGCACGGGAAAAAGTGTTTGCCTCAACGCTATTATCCTTAGCCTCCTCTATCAGGCCACCCCCGATGAAGTCCGCCTCTTGCTCATCGACCCGAAACGCATTGAGCTCACGGCCTACGAGGGCATACCACACCTGCTCCATCCTGTGGTCACTGATCCCAAGAAGGCCAATATTGGCCTTAAATGGGCGGTGGCCGAGATGGAAAGACGCTACGAGCTTTTGAGCCTCAAAGGAGTCCGCAGTATTGAGCGGTACAACCACATGGTTTTGAAGGCCAAAAAGAGTAAGCCACGGCTGCAAACTCCTCCACCAACGGGGCAGTCTGAGGAGGCCGAGGAGCAACCATTACCCTATATCATTGTCATCATTGATGAATTAGCTGATCTTATGATCGTGGCCTCCCGCGAGGTGGAAGAGTCCATCATCCGTCTGGCTCAGATGGCACGAGCAGCTGGTATTCATCTGATTCTCGCCACTCAGCGGCCTTCGGTCGATGTCCTTACCGGCATCATCAAAGCTAATATCTCGGCACGCATTTCCTTCCAAGTTTCTTCCAGGACTGATTCCCGCACCATTTTGGATGCAAACGGGGCGGAGGCGCTGCTTGGGGCTGGCGACATGCTCATGTTGCCTCCAGGAACCGCAAAGTTACAGCGCATTCACGGTGCCTACGCCTCAGAAACGGAGATCAGGCGGATAACGGACTTCCTTCGCAAACAGCGGAAACCAGACTACGACGATACAATTCTCAATTATAAAGAAAAGTCTGAAGATTGGGACACCGAGGATGAGATTGACGAGAAGTATGAAGATGCGGTCAATCTTGTCATGGAAACCCGGCGGCCCTCGATCTCAATGTTACAGAGACGTCTCCGAGTGGGGTACAACCGGGCTGCTCGTATGATTGAAATGATGGAGCGTCAAGGTCTGGTGAGCGGCACAGATGGCAGCAAGCCGCGGGAAGTCCTGCCACCTAAATAAGCCCATAGCGCTTGCGCGAGATGAGCGAGAAGTGGTATACACAAGTCATCAAAATTCAGGCATACTTAACGTCTTTTCTTGCCCGACCTCTCGTCTCGCCCGACTTCCTGTCTCGCCGTTAATTGCGCTCTGCGTCTTAATCGCCTTTCTCGCTCTGAGCATACTGGCTCACGCCCAAGAGACCACATCAGAACTCGTTGCCAAGGTTCAACGGCAATACGATCAAACCAGGTCTATACGTGCTGATTTTAGCCAAGAAACCCGCTCTCGTGCTGCAAGCCTCGGCACAACTGCCAAAGGAAAGCTCTATTTTCTTAAACCGCGCGCCATCCGTTGGGACTATAGCGAGCCCAGGCAGCAGTTTGTCATAAATGAAGAGAAGGCTTGGCTTTATGTCCCTGACGAAAAGACAATATACCTTTACGAGGTTGATCAGATCATCAATTCCCCCATTGTCTTGAGCTTTTTTTCCGGTTTGGGACAATTGACTGAAACGTTCGACATCAGCCAACTTCCCCCCGAACCTGGCCCACCCATGCGCTTCCGTTTGGAGCTGCTGCCGCGTGAATCCGAGTCACCGGTTGCCCGGGTCACCCTATGGATAGCTGCTGAATCATATCGTGTGGTACGCATTCAAACCGAAGATCCCCTGGGAAACATCAATGAGATCACCTTCACCAATG
>CBFDBW010000496.1:0-2362 GCA_965603145.1 uncultured Syntrophobacterales bacterium | reverse complement strand
CGACCATGGTGGTCGAGAAAATTAACAAGGAATGCGGTATCAATGGCCGCCCCCTCGAACTTGTCATAGGAGACACCGAGGGCGATCCCACCAGGGCGCTGATGGTGGCCAAACGGCTGGTGGAAAACGAAAAGGTCGTGGCCCTCATCGGTCCCACCCGCACAGGCACAGGCATGGCAGTGAAAAAATACCTGGAAGGCAAACAGATTCCCACGGTCATGACGGTAGGCGGTGATCCGGTGATCATGGAAGGAATGCACGGCGGCAAGAATTTCGGCACTGCCAGGTGGATCTTCAAGTCGCCGCAGCGTAGTTCGATAGCTGTTCAGAAAGTCTACAAATATCTCCAGGCCAAGAAAGTCAAGAACATTGCTCTCATTACTGCCTCGGACGGATTTGGCCGTGATGGCAAGCGCTGGCTAACCAAGCTGGCCGGGAAATACGGTTTGAAGATTGTGGCTGATGAGTCTTTTGGCGTCAGAGACGCTGACATGACTACCCAGCTCACCAAAATCAAGAACACTGACGCCCAGGTCATCATTTGCTGGACCATTGGCCCGGCTGGATCAATCGTTGCCAAAAACGTCAAACAGCTGGCTATCAAACTGCCGCTGGTGCAGTGTCACGGCCTTCCGGATCCCAAGTACATCGAACTGGCGGGCAGGGCCTCTGAAGGGAATGTCATGCCTTCAACCAAGTTGATGGCCTACAGCCAACTTCCAGACGCTGACCCACAGAAGGCGATTATCCTGGAATTCGTACGTCTTTACAATGAAACATACAACTATGATAGCCAGTTTCCCATCAACGCCCATTCGGGCTATGCTTGGGACGCCATCTACATCGTAGCCAATGCCATGAAGAAAGTCGGAACTGATCCTGCTAAATTGAGAGCTGCCATTGAACAGACTGACGGCTACGTAGGTATCAGTGGTATCTACAACATTACCCCCAAAGATCACAACGGCTTGGGTACCGATTCTATGGTTATGGTTATGATCTGGAATGGTAATTGGAATTTGGTCTATTAAAGCAAAAATTTCAGTTCCGGCCTGGTCGATTTGAAGATAGGTCGGCTCATCCGTAAAACTTATAACAGAAAGCGGGCGCTTGGAACCTGCTGCTAAGCAGGTCTCGGCGCCCGAATACTTTCTAGCCACTCGACCTTCCACAATCCTTCACGACACCAATTCGTGAAACATCCGGGCTGGTGACAAGTGCTGGATTTATTGCCCAAGTTGGCAGATCCATTCCCTTGACATCATCATTGAATTGCATCTACAGTGATGGGGGATTTTAGATTGTAGATCTCAGATTTTAGATTTAAAAACGAAGACTGAGGGATTATCTCTGACAATCATTTTTGTGTTTTCAGTTAAATAATATCCAACCTAATACTATGAGAAATCAACAACTAGGAACCCACAATCTAAAATCTGCAATCTTCAATCTGAAATCTGAAATAGGGAGGAATGAATGTCCAGTAAAGTATTTGCAATGGATTTGCGGACCAGTTTGCAGGAGAACCTTTACGTCAAGCTGGATCGGTTGCTGGATGTAGCTGGCTTTGATGAAATTGTCAAAGAAAGGCACCTCATTGCCATTAAGCTCCACTTCGGAGAGAAGGGCAATACGGCTTACATCCCACCCACTCACCTCCGTCACTTAGTGAATAGAGTTTATAACCTGGGAGGGAAACCCTTTCTAACCGACACGAATACACTTTATGTGGGTAGCAGAACCAACAGTGTGGACCACCTCACTACAGCCATTGAAAATGGGTTTGCCTATGCTGTGGCCGGTGCTCCTCTCACCATTGCTGACGGTCTGAGAGGCAACTCTGAGGTGGCTGTACCAGTAAATCTACCGATTTATGAAGAAGTCTACCTGGGTTCCGACGTGGTGCAGGCGGACTCTCTCATTAGCGCCGCCCACTTCAAGGGACACGAACTTGCAGGGTTTGGGGGCACCATTAAGAATCTTGGCATGGGCTGTGCCTCCAGAAAAGGAAAACTTGCCCAGCATTGCGAGATCTCACCCGAGTTCGACGCCAAAAAGTGTATCGGCTGTGGTGAATGCGTAGCCCACTGTCCTACAGAAGCCATTGAACTGCTCAAGAAAAAGGCCAAGAAGGATGCCGAAAAATGCATTGGCTGCGGTGAGTGTATAGCGGTGTGCCCGGAGGAAGCTGTCTCCATCCCTTGGGATAGCGACACGGCCCGCTTTCAAAAAAAGATGGTGGAATACACAGTGGGAGTTCTAAAAGGCAAGGAGGAGCGTGTCATCTATCTGAATTTTGTCACCAAGGTAACTCCCCAATGTGACTGCTATGGCTACAGCGACGTTCCATTGGTCAAAGACC
>CBFDBW010000495.1:0-2366 GCA_965603145.1 uncultured Syntrophobacterales bacterium | reverse complement strand
CCTTCTATGATGGCGTTTTTGTCAAGGGTTAGTAGGTAAGCTGTTCTCTGAGGACCCGGCCTGCTTTGGGTCGGTTTCGGGCAGATACCCACAAGCAACCAAATGGGCTGTGGCACGATCGCCATCATCGACCCATCCAAGGTTAGCCTCGGTATCGAGCTCCTTTTGGATTGTACTCGAAATCGACAGCGTCCAATCTCCTTGAAACAAGTACCATCTTGAAATCTAGCTGGCGGCTTCACCGAGCGTTGAGTAAGAATAACCTCAAACTACCTTCTATCCGTGCTGGCAGCAATTACCAGACACCTGATGCTGTATTCGCCAGAGGGCGATCTGAGAAGCTCTGAGTGAGTGCCCCATCTAACGGGCGGTTTCGGCAAGCGAGTAGCAAGCTTGCTTTGGGAAACCCGGCGGCCTGAACGGGCAACTCACACCAGCCTGTGGTCAAGCACAAGGAGACCAAGTAGGAATAGCTGTCTCAGAATGAGCGGGTCTTCAACTCAGCGCCTTCCGGCACCAAACCGGTTTCCAGATAGCGCCATAAATCAATCAACAATCTACGAGCCAAGGCGACAATACCGATCTTGCGCAGACGCTTACTGCCTTGTCCGAAACGTTTCTGGTACCAGCAGCTGAGTTTACTCTCAGGTTGATGGCGCAGCCAACCCCAGGCGATCTGAATCGCCATGCTGCGGATAAAGGTATTCCCTTCTTTACTGATACCCCGTTCGCGAGCTTCGTCACCACTCTGAAAAGGGGTTGGCGCCAATCCGGCCAGGGCGCCCACTTCTCGACGATTGCGAAAATTGCGCCAGGCGAAGAACTCCATCACATACAGCCAAGCACTGGCCACCCCTATGCCCTTCAAACGCAGCAGATGCCGCACTTGTTGGATATCAGCCCTGGGCGAATGGCGGATCATATCAAGCCGCTCCGTTTCCAGGACTTTGATTTGTTCTTGCACGAGTTGCATGCGCTCGTATTCGCGATCCAGACGAATTCGCAGTCCGGGTGGCAAAGGAGAACCATCCCACAATCGGATCGTATTGAGCCGGTTAAGGAAATCATCCCTGACTGACATACAGATGCCCTGTCCAACCAGAAAGCCCTTGATGCGGTTGATATGCCGCGTACGCTCTGCTTTCAAGGTCTCCAACTCCCGGTGTAGATGGCGGTGGTCTTCTGCTTCCGGGCTGGGGACATGCACCACGCTCCAGACTTTTTCCTCACCTTGATGGTAGCGTATTAGCATCGTCAGCAACTTACCAACGTCCATGCGGTCCGTCTTCGCTCGTCTGGCTTTACGATTGACTTCAATACTTGAAGAATCAACCACTAGATTTTTAACTTCGATGCTATTCAGATAGCGATGTAACCAGAAGCCATCTCGTCCCGCTTCGTAACAACTCAAGACCGGGGCATCTTCTGCTACGTCAAAGCGCTTTTTGGCTGTTCTGATTTCTCGCTGAAGGGCTTCCAGGTCTCTGGCATGCACAGTGCGTATGCGTGGTTTTTGTCCGAACCCGATGGTAAATCCCAGTTTCCACTCGGTATTACTGAGTTCGAATGCTATGTAAAGGTGCGGTTGAAATGAGTTATACTCTTTATGGGTCGTTTCTGTTTTCATAAGCTTCTCCTTTTTTGGTTTGTCCTAAAAGAAGCTTACCAGAAATGACCTTTTTTTGACCTGTTTACCCATAGTATCTAACGGGGTTCATTGAAACCATTTTAAAGTTCAATGCTTTCAATCCACCATATCATGTATAATCAAAAAAAACAGAAATCACATCCGGTACTCACAGAGACATCTCTACGCTCATCGTACAACCCATGCCCTTGCCTCTGGAATAGAATTATCACCATTCAACCTATACCGCACATCTGGGGAGAAGAGCCATGACGAATTACTTTTATGAAGCTGGCATTAGTTTCACTTTGTATCTGCAGAACCTGGGGGATTGGCTTGTACCGGTCATGCTATTTTTCACTTACCTGGGAAAAGAGGAGTTTTTCCTTCTGTTCATGCCTATCCTGTACTGGTGTCTCGACGCCAGACTTGGTATCCGGATGGGTGTCTTGTTGATGATCTCTAACGGTATCGGTTTGATCTTTAAATCAGCTTTCCACAGCCCGCGCCCTTACTGGATCAGCCCAGAAGTAACAGCTCATGCCCACGAAACTTCCTTTGGAGTGCCATCTGGGCACGCTATGAACGCAGCAGCCTTCTGGGGGTTGCTGGCAGCCTCGCTGAAAAAGACCTGGGTTTGGGTGCTCATGCTCTTAACGATCTTTCTGATTGGATTCTCGCGATTGTACCTGGGAGTGCACTACCTATTGGATGTCGTTGCTGGTTGGCTGCTGGGTTT
>CBFDBW010000494.1:0-2396 GCA_965603145.1 uncultured Syntrophobacterales bacterium | reverse complement strand
CGGATGGTATTTCTTATGCACCTCCCTGAGCCTCTCCCGCGCAACATGTGTATATATCTGTGTAGTGCTTATGTCGGCATGACCCAGCATCATCTGCACCGAGCGCAAGTCTGCCCCACCTTCGAGGAGATGGGTAGCGAACGAGTGTCGCAAGGTGTGAGGAGTGAGTGATTTTTGCATTCCTGCTTGACGCCCATATTTCTTCAACAACTTCCAGAAGCCTTGCCTGGTCATGGCAGTCCCTCGATTGCTGACAAAAAGAATCTCACTCACCCTACCCTTCAACAAACGTAGCCGCGACCCCAATGTATAGCTTCGCACCGCCTCAGTAGCTACCTCTCCCATTGGTACAATGCGTTCTTTGGACCCTTTGCCACGTGCAACCAGAAAACCCACCTCCAGGTTGACGCGCCCAACGGCGAGTGTGATCAATTCGGTAACTCGCAACCCAGTGCCATAGAGAAGCTCTAGCATGGCAGCGTCTCTCTGGCCCAGAGGAAGATCTGGATTTGGCTGGGCCAGCAACCGCTCCACCTCTGCAACGCTGAGCACAGTCGGAAGATGGCGCCGGAGTCGGGGCGATGTCAGATTCGCCACTGGACTCTTTTTCAGGTGGCTGTCTCGCACCATAAATTTAAAAAAGCCGCGCATCGCCGAAAGTAGTCTTGCCCTGCTCCTGGGAGCCAAGCCCTGCTCCTGGGCCCGGGAAAGGAAAGCGATGATCTCGAGGAACCGAACCTGGCTCCAGTCATCTATCCCGGTATCTTTAAGGTAACTTAGGAACTTAAGCAGATCGGCGCTGTAGGAGGCTCGGGTATTGGCGGCAAGACCCTTCTCTACAGTAAGATAGTCGAGATAAAGATCCAGATGGGTTTCCATTGCTTCTAGACTAATTCACATTTTGCTCGGGAAAAGCCATCCTAGCCTTTGTTTTTCCAATGAAATCAAATTTTTCCAAAATCGACGAGAACATAGCAGATGCCCCCTATCGAGTCAACCGCAAAGCCCCTTGGCTGCCGGCATAAAGCAGCAGCCACATTTCTCATTTTTCAGTTCTCATTTAACATCTCAATCCTTCGCCGCAAGCTTACCCGACCTTAGATGTGAAAATACAGATGCAAAATGAGAAATGAGAAATGTAAAATGGTCTTGACCTTGGCTGTTGGTTGTGGCACTTTGTTGGGAGTTTTTGCAGAATTGCCAAACTGTGGATATCTTTAGTAAAAAATTAGCGAGATAGCGAAATGCCCCGCAGCAACCGTCGCCACCGCTCTGCAAGGCCTCGATCCATCAGTGAAAACCTTCAAAAACTGTTTACCCTCTTCGAACCCAAAGACAAGGTCTTGATAACCATTGATGCCGATCCAGACGCCATGGCATCTGCCATGGCTCTCAAGCGGTTACTCTGGCACAAGGTTCAATCAGTTACCATCGCCCACTTTAACGACATCGTCCGATTTGACAATGTCACCATGGTGCGGCTTCTCAAGGTCCCCCTGGTCAAACTGCAGCAAATTGATGCCCAAGCTTTCTCCAAAACTCTTCTGGTGGATAGTCAACCTCACCATCATGAGGCTTTCTGCGACTTCCACTACGATTCTGTCATAGATCACCATCCCATTACAATGCCAGTAGACGCCCCGTTTGTAGACATCCGGCCCAGCTACGGAGCTACCGCCACTATGATGACCGAGTACTTGCGCTCGGCAAAAATTCGTCCTTCAAAAAGTCTGGCCACTGCCCTTCTCTACGCCATTCGTGTGGACACCCACAATTTTGAGCTACATGCCTTTGAAGACGATGTCAAAGCCTTCCATTACCTCTTTCCGCTTGCCAACATGAATCTGCTCCGTAAGATTGAAATATCCGACATGGGAGTCGGAGACCTCAAGTATTTTCAACAGGCCTTGGAAAGCAAGCGCATCATCAAGGGCAAGATTTTTTCCCACCTCGGTCAGGTCCATTCTCCAGATATTCTGGTACTCCTTGCCGACTTCTTTATGAGATGCCACGAAGTTGGCTGGGTTGTCGTCTCGGGTGTTTACCACAAAAACCTGGTTGTAATCATACGAAATGATGGATTCAGAAAAAATGCTGGCTCCAAGGCGATCAAAGCCTTCGGCAGGTTGGGAAGTGCCGGTGGCCATCGAGCTATGGCCAGGGCTGAAATTCCCCTCGCTAATCTGGACGGCCACCTAAGAAAGACAGATCTTTCCGATCTAGGTCGATTTGTGATCCGCCAATTTAAGAAGAGCCTGGAGAGTTAAGGAGAATAGGAAGATTAAGGAATTGCTCAATTTGACCCACCAGCAGCACTGAGTTTACGATCCATGGTTAGTCCTCCCGTTGTTTTGCTCAGCCAGACCCGCGGCGATCTTTTCAGTATGGTACATCAT
>CBFDBW010000493.1:0-2410 GCA_965603145.1 uncultured Syntrophobacterales bacterium | reverse complement strand
AATTGGAAAGGAGGTGAGGCTTCACTGTGCCGCCCGAGGCATTTGCTGGAGCGCTCGCATTGGTGGCATAAGGGCAAAATTGGACAGTAACGCAACGTCAATGGTCATAGCCTCTGGGTTTTTTGCAGAGGCATGAGCCTGATTGTTGAAATGAGAACTACTAGTTAACGGAGGTTTATACTATGGGGAAAATACCTGAAAATTACTTACCACCAAAAGACATGTGGCCTGAGTATCTCGTTCCGGAAGAGTTTGCCGACACTCCCTCGGAACTGAATCTCGCTGACTTCTTCCTCGACCGTCATGTTCGAGAAGGCAGAGGTGATAATCCTGCCATCAAGTTCATGGACAAAATCATCACCTTTGCACAACTCCAGCAACAGGTGAACAAATTCGGCAACGCCTTGAAAGATATCGGCGTGGAGCCTCAAGACCGCGTTGGCATCCGTTTGGTCAACTCCCCCCAGGCGATTGTCGCCATTTTTGCCATTGAAAAAATCGGCGCCATCCCCGTGCCCACCTCACCCCTGTGGTCCGGAGAAGAGGTTGCCTTCGTGGCCAACGATGCCGAGATGACGCTCTTTATAGTAAACGCCCCGATTATGCCCCCGGTTGAGACGGCCAAGCCCAACTTCGAGCATGGCACCAAGGTGATTGTAATCGGCGGCGACCCTGCCGAAGTCAAGGCTGCAGGAAACATGGTCTTTGAGGAGATGCTGGAGGCAGGTGCTCCGGATCTCGAGGCCACCATGCTCAAGGCTAACGACATCGGGCTCATGCTCTACACTTCCGGCACCACCGGCATGCCCAAGGGCTGCATCCACTTTGTCCGACCAGCGATCATTGAATCAAAAATCGTCAACCAGTACGTCTACAAGATGCAACCAGGTGACGTCTTGGGTGGAGCCGCCCCGGTGTCATTTGCCGCCGGATTCGGCACCTTCACCCTGATTCCTTTTGAAGGAGGAGCCGCCATCTCCCTCATTCCCAAGTTCACCCCGCCTGACATGCTGGATCTCATCCAGAAGCACAAGATCACCATCCTCACCGGCCTCCCCACGGGCTACCGAGCTCTGATGAAGTTCCCCGCTTTCAAAAAATACGACACCAGCTCAGTGCGTCTCTACACCTCGGGTGGTGATGCCCTCGGTGCTGAAACTCTCAAAGGATGGCAGGAACTTACCGGCAAGCCCATCTGGGAGGGCCTCGGCGGCACCGAGATGCTCCATCTCGTCACTTCCAACACCATGAATCCGGAGCCGGTTGTAGATTCCATCGGCAAACCGTTGCCCGGCGTCGAGGTGCGGGTCATTGATGAGTCGGGTAATGACTGCAAGCCCAACGAGGTCGGCAGCATGATTCTCAAAGGCGCCTCAGGGACCCTTTACTGGAAGCCGTATATAGACGACGAACGGTTGCTCAAGTCGCAAAAGAAGGGCGTGGTCGATGGCTGGAATCAGATGGGAGACGCCGTTTTTATGAAGGAAGATGGCAACATCTGCTTCGTATCCCGCGAAGACGACATGATCAAGAGTTCCGGCTACCGCATCGGTCCTGCTGAGGTGGAAGAGGCCATCGAGAAGCACCCGGCGGTGGCTGAAGCGGGTGTGGTCGGTATTCCCGATCCAGACAAGGGCGCGATCACCAAGGCTTTTGTGGTGATGAAAGAGGGCCAAGAGGGCAGTGAAGAGTTCTTTGAAGAACTGAAAGGGTTCTTGAAGGAGCACATTGCCATCTACAAGCTGCCCAGGGCCATAGAGTTTATGGAATCACTGCCACGCACCCCCACAGGTAAGCTATTGCGCCGTCACCTGCGCCCACCCAAATAGGGTCTGGTAAAGCGGCAAAGATCACCAATCCCCCCATCCCCCTTGTGGGTTGGGGGGATTTTTATTATAAGGTGATTGAGGAGTAAATAATCCGGGTTCAAAGGACCCGACTTTGGCCTGCCCCCGAGGGGGCTTCAATGGTCTTATCCCTCTTGCGGCAGTCTGTTGGAGTCATCGCATTTCGGATTGGAGATCTCGGATTTCGGATTTAAATTAACAAACCCCAAATAAAGAACTTATTTCGAATTCCGCAATCCGCATTCCGAAATCCGCAATTGATTCGCTCTAGTACTCCAAAACAGCTCGCAATCTTTACCGGCAAAACCATTGAACTCTGACCTAGCCCTAAGGACCAGGTTTTCGCTGTTGAATAAAAGAATTGCGGATTGCGCAAGACCCACAATTCCTTAATTCCTAAATCCCTATACGCTTGTTCTTTTTTTCTCTTCTATCAACCAGCAAAGTTAGGTAAGATGGCCACAGAGCATCCTAGCCCGGATATTTCATGAATTGCTGTCGCGAGACCACGAAGATGGTTGGGCCACCTGGCAACCGTCCCGCGGTACCGCGGGATTGGTCCG
>CBFDBW010000492.1:0-2416 GCA_965603145.1 uncultured Syntrophobacterales bacterium | reverse complement strand
TGAAATTACGCTGGTATAACCGTAACTACGTGGGCACACACTTTGGTGGTAGTCTTGCCGCCATGACAGACCCCTTCTACATGCTTATGTTGATTCACATCTTGGGGAATGAATACACCGTATGGGACAAAACCAGCACCATTGATTTTATAGCTCCTGGCAGGGGAACTGTGACAGCTCACTTTCGCTTGAACGATGACAAGATAGCAGAGATTAAGAATGAGACAGCCGACGGCAAAGCATATTTCCCTGCACTGTCAGCGGATATCGTCAATGAATCAGGCGAAGTTGTAACTCGTGTTAACAAAAAACTCTACGTGCGAAAAAACAGAGTTAAATAGATTGTGAGAAACGTTCGAACTATGCTCATACATAAAGCACTTCCCAGATATGACGAACGCGAATATCATCAGATTGAGATAAGAGGAAATCCAACCCGGGTTTACGAATCGGTTCGAGCCCTCGATTTCTCTGACTCTTTTCTCATTCGCACCCTATTCAGGTTGCGTGGACTTCCTGCGACATCAACCAATCTGGATGGTCTCCTGCAGGTGGGTTTTCTGCTGGTGGATGAGATTCCCAATGTGGAGTTCGTCCTTGGGCTTGTTGGGAAGTTCTGGACTTTGCGTGCCCAGATTCTTCAACTAGACGCTGTCCAATATAGCGAATTCAGCCAGCGAGGATATGCGAAATTAGCCTGGAACTTTGCAATCCGGGAGTCCGCTCCTGGCGTTGTGAGGTTATCAACTGAAACGAGAATTGTGTGCACAGATAGCCACAGCAAATCACGTTTCAGGCTCTACTGGTTTTTGATTGGCCGATTTAGTGGCTTGACTCGTAGGGAGATGCTTCGAGGTGTCAAGAGAAAAATAGAACCGAAATAGAGGCTAAACAGCAGATCGAAAAATATGCTATAGATAGAGGCAGATATTTATAAGATCTTGATTAGAGAAAGGCTTTCCCATGGAAATCAGAGTGACTAGATCTACTACTGTTGGCCAGAAGGTTCGGCCGAAAGATTCCGAACTCGGATTTGGCAAGTACACCACCGATCATATGTTTCTCATGGACTATAGCCGACAGAAAGAGTGGCACGACGCACGAATTGAACCCTATGGGGATCTGAGGCTCGATCCCACTGCAATGGTGCTGCACTACAATCAGGAGATATTTGAGGGTCTCAAGGCTTACCATCTGCCGGACGGCGCAATTGCCCTGTTCCGGCCCGAGAAGAATATTGAGCGCATGAATTCTTCTGCCCGAAGAATGGTTATGCCCGAGATTGAACCAGACCTGGTTCTCAGGGCCTTGAAAGAATTGATTTTGCTCGACCGTGAATGGGTGCCCAAGTCGGAAGGCACATCCCTCTATATCAGACCCACAATGATAGCCACTGAGCCAGCTCTTGGGATAAAGCCTTCGGATCAATACCTCTTTTTCATCATCCTGGGGCCGGTTGGTGCCTATTATCCTGAGGGATTCAGCCCCACCAGGATTTATGTTTCAGATACCTACGTGCGTGCCGCCAAGGGGGGTGTGGGGGAAGCGAAAACTTCAGGAAACTATGGAGCTACCCTTTATGTTTCTCAAGAAGCCATTGGGAAAGGCTATACCCAGGTCCTGTGGCTTGATGCCAAAGAACTCAAGTATGTGGAGGAGGTTGGCACCAGTAATATCTTCTTTCTCATACATGACGAACTTGTCACCCCACCCCTCGGGGGAACTATCCTGCCGGGTGTCACCAGGGACTCGGTGCTGCAACTTGCCAGACATTGGGGTCTCAACGTTTCTGAACGTCAGATTTCTATTGAAGAGGTCGCCGAGGGGTGCAAAAACAACTCTTTGCAAGAGATGTTTGCCACCGGCACCGCAGCGGTCATTTCTCCTGTTGGTGTGATCTGCTACAAAGGAGAAGACCTCCAAATAGCGGATGGGAAGACGGGCGAATTGTCCCAAAAACTCTATGACGAACTCACAGGCATCCAGTACGGTCGCAGGGAAGATCCTTTTGGCTGGCGATTTCGCCTTGCTTGATTCATCTCTTGTTTCCGGTTGGACAATTGAGAACATGATCTGCCTTTAAACACTGAAAATTATCCCCCCAAATGATAATAAACAATGGACGCGGCCTTTTCAGCCCTTGCTGAGACTTCGGCTGACAAGGCCACTGCGCTGATGCTTGTTTCTGGGATTTTAAAGGAGACACTGTTTGCTTCGTATCGGTGAAATTGAAAGGAAAAAAGATCTAAACGAAGTTAAGAAACTGTTCGGCGATTATGCTTCCGCTCTGGGGATAAGTCTTGATTTTCAGGGTTTTGACCAAAAATTAGCAAACTTTCCCGGTGACTACTCTCTACCTGACGGTTCTCTCCTCATGGCCTTATGGGAGGGAGAGGTGGCCGGCTGTGTTGCCTTG
>CBFDBW010000491.1:0-2421 GCA_965603145.1 uncultured Syntrophobacterales bacterium | reverse complement strand
CAGCATCAGTGGGGAAAACATCTTTCTGGGAAGCAATCACACTCTTGGGAAGGATCAGGTTGCCTGGAGAGAGTTTTGGGTGAAGTGCTCCTCCACTGCCCCAGCTAAGCAAAGCGGTTGCACCTTCAGCTATCAGGGCCTCTGAAGCAGCTAACGCACGTTTGGCGCCAATGCCGGCAACTTTTAGAAGGGTGGTTCCCTCAAGCCGAACGAGGCCGTCGGCTCCTATTGGAACCATGGTCAGACTGCGGACTTCGGACTGCAGCGCTGCTACAATTCCTAGTACTCTCAAGTTGTTTTCGTGCGCAAAAAGTTGCGGTGGTGAGCCAGGGCCCATAAGGGGAAATACTTGTCGTAGCCGTGATATTTCAGGTAAAAAACCCGCGGGAAGCCGGGCGCGGTGTGCACCTCATCCTGCCACAAGCCATTGTCCATTTGGCTCTGTAGTAGATATTCGGTACCGCGTCGCACGTGGGGAGAATCGGTCTCGCCAGCAGCCATGAGACCGATCATGGCCCAGGCGGTCTGAAAGGAGGTACTATCGCATCCATGGCCGGCCAAGGTCGGGTCACCATAAGAGCAGCACGCTTCACCCCAGCCGCCATCAGGACGCTGGGTAGACTTCAGCCATTCCACCGCCCTTCGGATGTAGGGTTGGTTGGGATCTTCGCCAGCCGCTTCCAAGGCCATCAGCACCGACCAGGTTCCGTAAATATAGTTGGTGCCCCAACGCCCGAACCATGAGCCGTCGGCCTCCTGCTCGCGGCGTAGAAAATCGAGCCCTGCAGCAATCGTTTTCCAATAGCCTACTTTGTCAACCGTCGCCAGCAGGGTTGTGCAGCGGGCCGTGAGGTCGCTGGTCGGTGGGTCAAGCAGGGCCCCGTGATCAGCGAAAGGGATTTCATTGAGGTAATAGTAGGTATTATCGGCGTCAAAGCTGGAAAAACCGCCATTTTTTGACTGCATCCCAGCAAGCCAATCTGCGGCCCGCTTTATTGACTCGCGGTAACGTTCCAGTCCGGTTAGATGCATGACCCACGCTATTACGGCGGTATCGTCAAGGTCGGGATAGTGTGGATTCTCATACTCAAAGGCCCAGCCGCCGCCTTTGAGATGAGGGCGATTCTCTCTCCAGTCACCTGGTTCATCGGACAACTGGCGCTTCTTGAGCCAATCCAGGGCGCGCAAAAGGTCGCCTGTGGGTTCGCCTCCGGTTGCTTCGAGTAGTGCTGTAGCGGCGAGGCAGGTATCCCACACGGGGGATAGACACGGCTGGCAGTAGGCCGAATCCTCACCAATTACCAAGAGCTTTTCCAAGGCCTGCTTGGCGCTCACCCGATGGGGATGATTTGCTGGATAGCCCAAAACTTCCAGGGCTTCCAGGGCATTGACCATGGCAGGGAAGATACCACCGAGACCATCAGTGTGGTTGAGTCGTTCAATAAACCATTTTTCTGCCTTGTTGATAGCACGCTTCCGAACACTGCGAGGAATGAACGGCTCAATGAGGCGCCCTGCCTTGTCGAGGGCCAGAAACACGCGGTTGAGAGGGGAGCGGATGGGGAAATAGTTCATTTCCTGTTCAGGAGGCGTAGTAAACAACTCCAGAATGTGGACCTGCCTCGGATTCTTGGCCCGGGGTTTTAGGGTGCAGAGAATGAACAGGGGAACCATTACGGTGCGCGACCAGTACGAAACTTTTCTCGGATGAAAGGGAAACCAGCGGGGCAAGAGCATGATTTCTACAGGGATGAAGGGTACTCCCCTCCAGGGTATCTGGCCAAAAAGAGCCAGAGTAATGCGGGTAAATACATTGGAGCGGGCTGCGCCGCCGTGAGCCAAAATGGCCTTGCGGGCCTTCCCCATATGGGGAGCATCAGGGTTGTCGCCCGCCAACTTCAGAGCGTAGTAGGCTTTTACGCTACAACTGAGGTCGAAGTCCCCCCCACAGTAAAGATTCCAGCCACCGTCTTCACACTGGTGTTCACGAAGATAAACAGCGATTTTGGCCGCGAGTTCATCGTCGATCTCATCCATATAGTGCATCATAAGGATGTACTCGGCAGGTATGGTGCTGTCGGCCTCTAGATCGAAACGGTAGTGGCCATCGGAATGCTGGAGGGCAAGCAGGGACTCATGGGCTCGAGCGATGGAGCGCTCGAGTTCCACCTCAAAGATACGCTCGGCGAATCTCTCGTGAGTCGGAATGGATGGTGCGCCTGAGGACCGCGGCATAGTATTCAGTCCCTTTTTTCGTTGTTAGACTCTTAAAAAAAACAATATTATCAGAAAGATCTACGATGAGCAATGCCAATGAATTGCCGGCTGCTGCAAGGACAGCTTATTATTAAGGAGGTAGCTTATGCTACACATTAAGTGTTTTGTCAAGCACCATTTGGTTGATTCACTATGAATGTCAGG
>CBFDBW010000490.1:0-2425 GCA_965603145.1 uncultured Syntrophobacterales bacterium | reverse complement strand
CCGGTATGGTTCTCGTCTATCTGGGCCAGAGAAGCAACCTTTTCTGAGACACTTTTTTTAGAATTGAACATTTATGTAGGAATAACCTGTTGGTAGCGATAATATTGGGACCGCAGCCGTGACCATAGATGTGATAATCGAGAGATTGCCCGACAGGATGAATAAGATTGTTTGTTCGACAACAAGCTCGGTTTCGCCTAATGAGTTGACTTCAAACCGCAACTATGCTTAGCTTGCTTCGCCTGTAGTCAGGTTCTCGCAGGTGTTAGCGGTAATGAGCCCATGTACTGCCTGGATGAATATCAATATCAGCTGCCCGAAGAACTCATCGCGCAAGTGCCGACCCAAAGGCGGGGTGATTCGCGGCTGTTGGTTCTCAATCGTTCAACGGGGAGCATGGGACATAGAAACACGGCCGGTTTAGAACATTACTTGGCAGCAGGCGATGTGGTAGTGGTGAACGACACCCGAGTGGTGCCTGCCAGACTGCTGGGGAAGAAAGAGTCGGGTGGTAAAGTTGAGCTTCTGGTACTGTATCCGGCCACTGATCAGAAGTTTTACCGCTGCTTGGTCAAATCCAGCAAAGGGGTACAGGAGGGCGCAATCCTATTGTTTGAAAATGGGTTGCGGGCCAGGGTCTGCGAGCAAGCGGTTGAGGGTCAGACTCGGGTAGAATTTGTTGATGACCGACCTCTGCTGGAGATTCTGGAAAGCACAGGATGCGTTCCTCTGCCACCTTATATTCGTCGCAACGGTGGGGCAGTCAAGGTTGACGATGGCCGGGCCTACCAGACCATTTACGCCACAAAGCCTGGAGCGGTAGCTGCGCCGACGGCCGGATTACATTTCACGGAAGAACTTCTCAACCGTCTGAAAAAGAAAGGTGTAATCCTTGCTCCTCTGACGTTGCATGTGGGTTTTGGCACTTTTCAGCCGGTTCGGGTATCGGATATTCGCCAGCACCGGTTGCAGGAGGAATTCTTTGAGATTCCCCAAAAAACAGCGCAAGCCGTTAATGGCGCCAAGGAGAACGGCAACCGGGTGGTGGCAGTAGGTACCACTACGGTACGAGCCCTGGAGTTTGCAGCGAGCAATGGGCAGGTGAGACCAGGAAGTGGTTGGTGCGACCTCTTGATTTACCCCGGGTATCGTTTTCAGGTCATCGATAGGCTGCTTACCAATTTTCATTTGCCGGGTTCGAGCTTGGTCATGCTTGTTTCGGCTTGGGCTGGACGCGACCTTCTGCTAAAAGCATATGCTGAAGCTATCCGGATGCGATATCGGTTTTACAGCTATGGCGATGCCATGTTTATCGAGTAATCTCAGCTGTGGAGTTTCATCTCTGGAAGCAAAATAGTACCGGAGCCCGCTTGGGGGAGATCCGGTCACCTCACGGTGTGGTGAGCACACCAGTGTTCATGCCGGTGGGGACAAGAGGTACGGTAAAGGGGCTAACTCCTGAGGATTTGCACTCCCTTGGCGCCAGGATAGTACTTGCCAACACTTACCATCTCTGGTTACGGCCGGGGGCTGATCTCATACAAACGGTTGGGGGGCTGCACAGGTTCATGCACTGGGACGGGCCCCTGCTCACCGACAGCGGCGGCTATCAGGTTTTCAGCCTGGCGCCAACTCGTGAGATCAGTGAGGAAGGCGTGGCCTTCCAATCCCATTTGGACGGCTCACGTTATTTTCTTACTCCGGAACGGGCGATACAGATCCAGGAGGCTCTCGGAGCTGACATCATTATGTGTCTGGACGAGTGCACCCCCTATCCGGCTACCAGCGAATACGTTCAGGCCTCCATGGAGCGCACCGTGCGGTGGGCCCATCGCTGTCGGGAGGCGAAAACCAGGAAAGATCAGGCTTTGTTTGCCATTGTTCAGGGAGGCATGTCCACAGAACTCAGGCAAGCTTGCCTTGAAAGACTCACGGAAATGGATTTTCCTGGCTACGCTCTTGGCGGCTTGAGTGTTGGAGAACCCAGAGAGGCAATGCTGGAGGTGGCGGCGGCGTGTCTACCGCAGTTGCCAGTGGACAAGCCGCGCTATGTTATGGGTGTTGGCACGCCGGAGGACCTTGTGGATCTAGTGGGGCTGGGGGCGGACATGTTTGATTGCGTGCTGCCCACCCGCAACGCGCGCAATGGTATGCTCTTCACCAGCCGCGGGCGGATAATCATCAAGAATAACCAGCACCGAGACGAGGATATGCCCATTGATGAACTGTGCACCTGTTATACGTGCAGGCATTACAGTCGGGTGTATCTACGTCATTTGTTTATGGCCAAGGAAATTCTGGCCTATCGGCTTAATACCATTCACAATTTGTGGTATTTCTTGGAGCTGATGCGGCAGATGCGACGAGCACTTGCGGCTGGTACTTTCAAGGAGTTCAGGGCGCACTTTTATCAACTGCGCCAGGT
>CBFDBW010000489.1:0-2433 GCA_965603145.1 uncultured Syntrophobacterales bacterium | reverse complement strand
ATGCAGCTTACCTGTTCATGGAATCAGGAGGAGGCTTTGCAGGAAAGAGACTTTTTCTAACCAAAACGGGAGAAGAGCAGGACAGTGAGCTTCTTTATTCACTACGGAGAAAAAGATATTCTAGCGAAGAAAAGGAGTCGAAATTCTTAGTTTTTTTCCAAATCGATAAAGTCCTACCACTCATTGGTACTGGAGACGGTAAATAGGCTGAGACAGTTTGGGATCTAGTAACCTTTTGTATAAGATTCTTGTCAGGAGCAGCGAGAAGTCAGTTGCCTTTGTATGTGACCTATGTCAAAATTCCAGTCAGTAAGCCCCTGATCCACAACAGATGATTGAAAAGAAAGGATGTGTTATGGCGGAAGATTCTGTGACTATGTATTCACTCAGCACCTGCAGTCATTGTAAATCGGTCAAGAAACTACTCGACGAGTGCACAATTCAGTATGAATTCACCGACGTGGACCTGCTTAAGGGTAAAGAGCGTACAGCCATCCTGGAAGATGTAAAAAAGTTCAATCCAAATTGTTCGTTCCCCACCATAATCATTGGTGAAAAGGTCATCGTCGGATACAAGGAACAAGAGATTAAAGAAGCTCTGGGATTATAATAATGGACATTGAAAAGCTGTACGAGATGTTACGTAAGGTGCAAGAGCCCAAAGGTTACTATTTCAGTAATGACAAAGAGAGAACCTTTGAGCTGCTAGAAGGTCTCTTGCAAAACAAGGAACGCTATGGCTATATGGTGTGTCCCTGTCGGTTGGCAAGCGGTGACCGCGAAGGGGACAAAGACATCATTTGTCCATGCGTCTACCGTGAGCCTGACGTGGAGGAATACGGCAGTTGTTACTGCAACCTCTATGTCAGCCAAGAATGGAATCAAGGGAAGATTCCGCACGCCTATGTCCCGGAGCGAAGGCCGCCGGAAAAGATTCGGTTCTGATAGACCCTACGCTAGCACCAGATCTTTGTAGCTGCGACTCCAAAGGAGTAGCAGCTTTTGCATTTCTTTGGCCTGAGACTTCGGCAGAGATTAGAAACAATCGTGGTATTTCTGCCTGCTGACTTTGGCGCTAAAAGCAAAAGGTATCCGGAGTTACACAAACCAACGCTAGAAGATTGAGCGAGAAAAATGGGCCTACTCTTCATAGACGGGAATCAAGCCGTGGCCATGGGAGCCATGCATGCGGGCTGCAGGTTCTTTGCCTCATATCCCATCACTCCGGCGAGCAATCTACTTTCAGCAATGCTCGACATCCTTCCCTCAACCGGAGGCATTGCCTTGCAGGGTGAAGACGAGATCGCTTCCATTGGTTACTGCCTGGGAGCATCCATGGCCGGTATGAAGGTCATGACCGCCACCTCTGGTCCAGGCTTCAGCCTTTATAGCGAGAACATCTCCTTCGCCATTGCAGGGGAGATTCCCATAGTCATTGTCAATATCATGCGTCAGGGACCGTCAACCGGTTCCGCCACTCGGGGCGCAGACGGCGATGTGCAGTTCATGCGCTGGGGATGCAGCGGTGGCCTGCCCGTGATAGTCCTTGCCCCGGCGGATGTGAGTGATTGCTTTACCCTAACGGTCCATGCTTTCAATCTTGCCGAGAAGTTCCGGTGCCCTGTATTTATAGCTTCCAACAAAGAGATAGGGATGACCAGGGGAACTCTGGATTTGGAGCAAGTTGAGAAACCGCAAATTATAGATCGTACCGTGCATGAAGCCGGTCCTTTTCTGCCTTTTCAAGTAAAACCTGGGGAGGACGTTCCTCCATTCCTTCCCATTGGCGGACCGATTATCGTGAGACAGACTTCCTCCACCCATGGACCCGATGGATACATAACCACTGATCCCTCGGAGATTCAGGCAGGGGTTGCAAGGCTGCAAAGAAAAATCGATTCTAACGTAGAATCATTTTCCTACTTCGATCTGGAAAAAAGAGAAGGGGCTCGCACCTTGCTCGTCGCCTACGGGATAACAGCGGGAGCCGCGAGAGCTGCAGCTGCTGAGCTTTCTGAAAACCGAAATATTCCCGTGTCGCTCTTGGTTTTGAAGACCCTATGGCCGGTTCCGGAAGAGGTACTGCAAGCTGCTGCGATGGGAATGGAACGAGTTATCGTAGTGGAAATGAATCTGGGCCAATACGTCCAGGAGATCCGGAGAGTTCTTTGCAACCAAAGAGTTGATTTTTATGGTAAAATGTCTGGTCAGCTGATCTCGCCCACAGAAATCATAGAGGAGGTGACTCGTGGATAGCCTCCTGAATCCCGATCGTCCCCCGGTCTTTTGCCCGGGCTGCTCTCACGAGCGCAGTGTCCATACCCTAGACCGTGCTCTAAAAGAGATGGGCCTCAAGGGTAGTGATGTAGTTATCGTAAGTGATATTGGGTGCTCGGGGCTTTTCGACACCTTTTTTAAGACCCATGCATTTCA
>CBFDBW010000488.1:0-2434 GCA_965603145.1 uncultured Syntrophobacterales bacterium | reverse complement strand
GAGCTCGGGATTCTCCAGGGCGAAGGCAAGGTAATAACGGCCTCCAGCTGACAGTTTCTCCAGGGGGTCGGCTATTTTCACCAGTTTATCTTGCTGCGCCAGGAGGAGCTCGAAGCCCTGGTAGCAAAGCTGCAGCATAATATCCTTTTTGTTTTGGAAATAGAGGTATATTGTGCCAGGGCTGTATTCGATCTTTGCCGCAATCCGACGCATGGTGACATTTTCGTAGCCGCCTTTGACGTAAAGCTCCATAGCAGCCTTGAGGATGCGACTTCGCATTAGGCCTGCATCGCGTTTTTTTCGTTCCTTGATACCCATATCTTTATTACTTACTGAACATTGATCATTTTGTCAACATCGTTCATTAAAATATTGAAAATATCATTCGCCTGAGCAGGGAGTGGTTTCGAGTTGTGGTACAGTAGATGGAGAAGTCATCTGTAGAACAGGAGGCGAAGCAATGGCTGTAATTGCAGTTTACAAAAACTTTGCTTCAGGTGGCAGAGAAATAGGTCGCCTGCTTGCCAAAGAACTTGACTACCACTATGTGGACAAGGCTCTTTTTCAGAAAATCGCCGAAGGATTGCAGGTGTCAGAAGGGACCCTGGAGTCATTTGAGCAGAGTCACGAGTACCGAATTCAATCTTTTCGAGAACTTGTTCAGCAAAAGATATCTCCAGCGAATCGTTGGATATGACAAGACCGTGGTGGAAGAAAACGAGTACCAGGATAGGTTGCAGAGCCTGATTCTTGGTGTGGCCAAAGAAGACGGCGCCGTTATCATTGGACGGGCGGCTCACTATTTTCTGCGAGACATGAAAAATTGTTACCGCTTTCGGCTGATTGCCCCCATGGAGTACCGCCAGAAGTATGCAGTGGAAAAACTGGGAGTTACCCCTTCACAGGCCCAGAGACTATTGGAAAGAAGAGACAGAAAGCAGGCATGGTTCCATCGCTCAGTATGTGGGGAAGATTACGACAATCCACTTCTGTTTCATCTGACTGTGAAGACGGGTGCAATTTCTCTTGAAAAGGCAGTTGGGATTGTGTTGTCAGTTGTGAATCATGGAAGCTAGGCAGTGTACAGTAGTTGGTGTACTGGAGTATTGGAGTGCTAGAGTGACCAAAAATTCCACATAGCAAATCACAAATTCCAAACAAATAATCCGAAGGCGGAACCAAAATTGTGGGTTTCAGGTTTCAGTGTTCAGGTCTATCAATTCTGACACCTGACATCCTGAGATTTGGTGCTTCGAATTTGATATTTTGCAAAGCTCGACCACTCCAACACTCTAGTAGACTGCCGCGTGAAGGAAAAACGTCAAAAGCCCACTCTGCGGTGGCCCAAAGCCGAATCCTCGGGCCCTCGATTCTTTACTTTTTGCTTCCACACTGCCTACCGCTCATGCTTACTGCTTACCGTTCATTAAGGTTTATCGCTTTGGCACCAAGATTATCTCTATCCGCCGATTCTGACGCCTCCCTGCAGCGGTGTCATTGGACGCCACTGCCTTGTAGTAACTGTAGCCAGTTGCCGTGAGCCTTTCTGGCTCTAGCCAGCCTTTTTCCTGGAGAAAGCGCACTACTCCTACTGCTCTGGCAGCGGACAGTTCCCAGTTGGTGGGATATTTTTCGATCAACGCCAAGCCGATGGGGACATCGTCTGTATGTCCCTCTACCATTATGTTCTGGTCTTTGTTTTCTCTCAAGGTGTCTGCAAGCTCCAGGAGCACCTCTTTACCTCTTTTGGCGATTTCCACCTTGCCGGTATCAAATAGAATCTTGTCCACCAGGGTGACTTTCAACTTGCCCTCTATTTCCTCAAGTTTGATTTCCTGGTTCTCAATCTGCTCTTTTAGGCTACTCTCAATTTTAATCCTGGTGGCGTGGAGGTCTCTGATAACTTTTGATTGTTTTTCAATAGTGGATTGGCTCTCTTCTAGACTGACTTGCAGCCCTTCCATCTCTTGTGAAAGCTGTACTTTTTCACCTTCCTTTTCTTTTAATCTGCCCTGGCAATCTGCCAAGCTGTCGATACACTTTTCTCTGCTTTCATCAGTGTAGCCGAGTCTGGTTTCCGTGTATTTTAACTTGTGCTTGGCGTCGGCGTGCTCGGCCTCAAGCTGTACATATTTTGATTTGGAGACGCAGGCGGAAAGCAGAAGCAGCAATGAACATAAGACGAAAAGTGATGGTTTCCGGTACATGATCTCTCCCCTTTCAATCTAATCTGTCCTAGCTCGGATATTTCATGAATCACTTGCTGCGACCACGGATATGGCTGTCCCTCCTGGCGTCCTCGGGTGTTCCTTCGACTACGCTCAGGACAAGCTCACCCTGCGATGTACCGTTAAGGTACGCCTCGGAACCAATCCCGCTGTGCCGCGGGACGGTTGACAGGTGGCACGCCCATCTTCGTGGTCTCGCGACAGCA
>CBFDBW010000487.1:0-2437 GCA_965603145.1 uncultured Syntrophobacterales bacterium | reverse complement strand
AAGAATCTCGAGATTCTTCGCGGAGTTTATCCCTTCGACAAGACCTGTCGACGAGTTCAGGGCAGGCTCGCGCGGGACAGACAGGGCAGGTTCTGTGAAAGACGAAGGGCTCAGAATGATAATGAGCAGTTCCCGGTTGTACACCAATCAGTGACATCCTTTTATTGCGGGAAAGATGGAATGGGTACGATTAGTTGGGAAGATTTTGAAAAAGTAGAGTTGAGAGTCGGCACTATTGTGGATGTGCAAGACTTTCCAGAAGCAAGAAAGCCTTCCTATATAGTAAGGGTGGACTTTGGCGGTGATATAGGAATTAAGAAATGCAGCGCGCGGATAACCCATTTTTACACCAAAGAGTCTCTCATAGGGAAACAAATCATTGGCGTGGTAAATTTCCCCCCAAAACAAATCGGGCCCATCAAATCAGAGTTCTTGGTAACCGGTTTTGTCCAGGACAGTGGCGAAGTGGTACTGGCTGTACCGGACAAACATGTGCCAGACGGACTTAAGCTCGCATAGTTGTAATAGTTCCGACCAACCCTGAGGAAAGTAGTGAGTGATCCGTCTTTTCAAGTGTATGGTCTGGGTCAGAGTTGCCTGGATTATCTGGGGAAAGTAGAAACCTACCCCCCACCTGATGTGAAATACGAATTTACCGATATGGTAATCCAGGGTGGGGGGCCAGTAGCAACAGCTCTGGTTGCCCTGTCACGGTGGGGTATTTCCTGTACCTTTACTGGCGTGTTGGGCGATGATCAGTTTGGCACCTTGATCAAGGCATCACTGGATGAAGAAGGTGTGGATACCAGCGGTATCCTGGTCAGAGAGGGATCTGATTCTCAGTTCGCCTTCATCTTGGCGGAACCTGGCGTGGGCAGAAGAACAATTTTCTGGCGCAGGCCCACAGGTCTCCCTCCAGGTCCTCATGAGCTAGATTACAACAGCATTCGTACAGTTGAAGTCTTCCATACAGATGGTCTCTTTACCGAGGCATCGTTGGCTGCTGCAAAGGTGGCTAAGGAGGCGGAGGTCAAGGTTGTTGTGGATGGAGGCTCCCTCCGAGAGGGAATGCTCGATTTGGCGCGACTGAGCGACTATTTCCTGGCGTCTGAAACCTTCTCCGAGGCCCTGGTAGGCGAAGGCAAACCATTAGATGCTTGTCATAAGCTGGCCGAGCTCGGTCCTCGCGTTGTTGGGGTAACTCTGGGGCCGAGAGGTTATGTTGCTCTCGCTGAAGGCAGGATAATAGAACGGCCTGCCTATCCGGTGAATCCAGTCGACACAACGGGTTGTGGCGATGTCTTTCATGCCGGCTTTACGTACGGGTTGGTTAAAGGCTGGGAAGTGGACAAGTGTCTGGATTTTGCGGCGTGGGCTGCGGCGATGGCAAGCCTCAAACTCGGAGGACGAACCTCCATCCCGACCCTTGAACAGGTGAAGGAAAAGGGCTGATAGCCTGGCTGTAGAAAAAACGCTACAGGGTATTTTGGGGAGAAAAGATGCGAGAGGAAATCAGAGCATTCATTGATGGGTGGAAGGACTCCCCGCAACAGATCAGAGATAGTTTTGTGCGGCTTAAGGACCATCTCGCCGCAAAGGATTCCCTTATTTACACCTTTAAAGGCAGGCCGGGTGTGAGTTATTCCCTGCGGGTAAAGCACATGCTCCAGCAATCAAGAGAGCTGTTTGTAATTATGGACGTTATCGACGACGATCCCGAAAGCAGGTGGCTCTCAGTGTGTTTTTACCCAGACATGATCAACGATCCAGAAAAAAGAGGGAATATAATTCCATTAGGTTTGCTTGGTGAAGACGGCTATTGTTTTGATTATTATGAATGGGACGAAGAGTTTCTTCGATACCTGGAAACAAGGTTGGATGAAGCGCACCAGAATGCGTCGAAAGAGGCAGTCTAGCTAGTACCCATCCGGAAACCGCGTTTATGGGTGTCATTCTGAGGAGTCCCGCCGAGGCGGGACGACGAAGAATCTCATAGTTACTGGATCCGCAGAGATTCTTCGCTTCGCTCAGAATGACATGGAGAAGTTTCCGGATGGAAACTAGCTAATATGCGATGTGGGATATCAGATCCCCGGAATAAAAGTTGAAACTCACATCCCACATCAGTTGCTGCAGAATTTCGACCGACCTGCTGCGCCTGCCCCCGACCTTAGGAGGATGGAAATGAGTGAGATAAAAGTTGAGCATGAACCCAGTGAGGAGCGTTTAAATGAGTTGGGCGTATCCAGTTGGGCAATTTGGACAAAAGAGGTGTCTGAATTCCCCTGGCAATATGATGCCCAGGAGACCTGCTACCTCTTGGAGGGCGATGTGGTGGTAACTCCTGATGGTGGTGAGCCAGTTGAGATCAAGAAGGGCGATCTGGTGACTTTTCCCAAGGACATGAAATGCAGGTGGAACATCCGCAAGGATGTCA
>CBFDBW010000486.1:0-2446 GCA_965603145.1 uncultured Syntrophobacterales bacterium | reverse complement strand
CTTCAATAAAAAGCACGGGACGGACTTCAAGTTCCAGTTGAAGAAGTGAGTGGCTTAGATACAGCACAGGTCCATAGGCGGCCCGCACAGCGCCCAACTGACGCAGACTGGTATATCGACGGGGAGATTCTCAACCCCGGCGGCAAACTCAGACTATAATACATACTGACTGGACATGACGCCTACTGGAGCAATCTGGTGGGCGTTCTTTTTTATCGTTACAAAGTGGATTTTCCTACTAATTTCCTTGGAGTGAACATTACATACTTTAATGCACACTTTTGCCCTTTCTGACTCGCCCCCCCATGTAGTAGTATCCTTCCTAGAGCTGACACTGTGAATTAAGGGGTGTCATCTCCAGTCTGCGAATCTTCGGGTGCATCGAACATACAAAAAAGTGAGGAGCGATTCCGATGGATATCATGTATTTCGAAGATGTTGAGGTAGGAAACAAGAGGACCAAATCAGTAACATACCAAGTTAATAAAGAAGAGATCATCGAATTCGCTCGCCATTGGGATCCTCGCTCTTTTCATATTGACGAAGTGGCGGCAGTTTCGTCAGTTTTTGGAGGACTCGTTGCCTGTTCAGCTCATATCTTTTCCATTCTTTCGTGGTTTGCCACACATGGTCAAAGCCGTACCGCGTCAATAGCAGCACTAGGGTTTGATAAACTTCGTATGCACCATCCTGTTCGTCCAAGTGATACGCTTTCTTGTAGCTTTGAATGTTTTGAAAAGCGCGAGTCCCATTCTAAGCAAGATCGAGGAATTGTCCGAACTTTGGCAACAATATCCAATCAGCAAAATATAGAGGTGTTTTCTGCCATTGTTACAACCATGGTAGCAAAACGTTCTCAATGATGGAGGGTACAGATGTCCACAGTTTCTATATCGAATGGACACTAAATCAAACTAGCTTTCATCACAAAAAAAATCCAGCGGACGTATGATAAGCCTGTTTTGTTTTCTTGAAAGACAACTCCCAAGCCGCTGATTTAGGAGAGGCCAGATTTCAGATGCCTGCTATTGTCATAAACTCCCTCCAACCCCACAACATTTACCCTCCCTCTGTGAAGCCGGGATAAAGCGTCATGCCGCCGTCAACGAACAGGCTGGTGCCGTTCACGTAGTCGGCGTAGTCTGAGGCCAGCCAGACGGCTGCCCGGCCAATGTCTTCCGGCTCGCCAATTCGTTTGTACGGCACTAATTTCATCAGGTCATTGTACGCCTCGGGGGTGCTCCAGGCGGCGGTGTTTATGGGAGTTCGTATCGCTCCCGGTGCTATGCTGTTGACTCGAATGCGATACGGAGCGACCTCCTGGGCAATGCTTTTCATCATCAGCATCACCCCACCCTTCGAAGCAGCATAGTTTACGTGGCCGGCCCAGGGAATCAGCTCATGCACTGAACTGATGCAGATGATTTTGCCCGCCGAGCAGGACACCTCTTTGACCACGCCGCGACGTTTGAATTCACGCACCGCCTCTCGGGCGCAAAGAAACTGACCGGTCAAGTTCACACTGATCACCTGGTTCCACTCCTCCAGGGTCATCTCTTCGAAAGGGGCGTCTCTCTGAAGCCCGGCATTATTGATGAGAATATCGACGGTTCCGAATTCCTCAATCATCCTCTGGAACATGGCCTGAATCTGATCCTCGTGGGAAACATCTGCCTGGTGAGCATAGGCCTGAGCGCCAAAGTTCCTGATTTCCTCCACCACCTCATGGGCTTTCTCTTCGCCGCTCCGGTAGTTTACCACCACATCAGTACCGGCCTCACCGAGGGCAACAGCAACTGCTTTTCCGATGCCCGAGTTGGCACCTGTTACCAACGCCTTCTGGCCTCGCAGGATCTTCTGTTCAGGACAGGTCGGCATGACCACGTGAGGGAGTTGTTCTCCCTGCGGGGAAGTATTCATGGTAATATCTCCTCTATCTCAAATTGTTTGTAACAATAAATCCCCCCCTTAGACGGGATAGGTTTTACAACTCTCAAGACTAGCTTATTAAAAAATCACAAATTACAAGCACCAAATCTCAGGGTGTCAGGTGTCAGGTGTCAGGTGTCAGGAAAAAGAAAAATAGCCGCTGAACACTGAAACATTATCTTGCATCCCAAATTCCAGTAAGCGGCAAGTCGTTAAACTCGTGTGAATCGTTGAAATCGTAAGATCGCGGCTGGAAAGCCGCTCCCACAGGAAGAGACGCCAAAGAAACATCTGTGGGAGAGGCTTTCAGCCTCGATCTCCATCACTGAATAAACATTCAACTGAATAGGCTTTGGTTCAAATTCCGAGTTGTGCGATTTGGGCAACAGCCTCTTAACACTAAACCCTGAAACCTTACACCTGACACCTTGCCATCAATTCCCCCCTCCTGATTGCTGAATGAGCTTGGCCACCAACCCTGTCCAGCCCGTTTGGTGGCTGGCACCCAAGCCAGCGC
>CBFDBW010000485.1:0-2469 GCA_965603145.1 uncultured Syntrophobacterales bacterium | reverse complement strand
AAGTGGCGTAGAAATATGAATCTGTTTGGATGAGGAGAAGATTATGAAAACGCATGGCGCGCTCATCACCTTGCTTACGTTCGTGGTGATAGTCACCCTCTCTCTTACTTGGACTCAGCCAGGCAATCTGGTTTCCCAAGCTTACGCCAAGGAAATTGCTCATACGAGCAAGATAATTGCAGACACTCTCGCTGCTCATAAGCTCACCTGTTTGAGCAGAGACGGCGTGATCAAGACGGTTTTGCTTGATGGCAAATGGATTGAGGTTCGGGAGGTGGAACTCGTTAACCGAACCCTCGTGATCAGAACTGATGTAGGGAACATTAGTCTGGCAGCGGTGGCCAACAACCCTTAAGCTTTTTCCTTTCTATCTGGGGGCGGTCCTTTCTGAGGACCGCCTTTTTTTTTGACCTGTTTTGAAGTACAGTGGCTTTCAATTGCACTGTCCCATGGAAAGATTCTTCTTTTTTATTTAAAAAGGCTTTGACAGTTGTTGCACTATTTTTTAGAATTGTTATAATTATCACGAGCTCTCGGCGGTTGCTAAAATGGACTGTTCGTACTGATTTGGGCCGACTTTCTAAACGGCTGCCGATGTTGAGGTTCAGGTTAGCAACCTTAAAGTGAGGAGGACTTTTTACCGTGAATGAGTTGCTGGCTCCAGGTGGCAGCCTTGAAATGGTGGCAGAGGTTTTTGCCTGTGGTGCTGATTCTGTCTATGTCGGAGCAAAGGGGTTCAGCCGAAGGAAATGCGCCTGGGAATTGGAAGATAGCCAGATCCAAGAGGCAATTAATATTGCTGCCGACTATGGTGGCAAGGTTAGGGTAGCCATCAACACCGCCGTTTCTGAAGAAAAATTCTTCCGCGTCCTCAGCAAGGCTTCCAAGTGGGCTCAATGGGGTGCGGAAGGTGTGATCGCCAAAACCCCAGAACTGATGCGGCTGATCAAACGCGATCACCCTGAGCTGACCATCCACGCCAGTGTTGGCTGTAATATCCGTACCAAGGAAGAAATGGAATATTACCGGGAGGCTGGTGCTACTCAGGTTGTGGCCTCCACTGAAATCAACACCCTGGAAAAGGTGGACCGCTTTAAAAAGGAGGCAGACGAAGTTGGCCTCTTAACCGAAGTACTCATCCATGGCAACCGTTGCATCGGCGGTGTAGGGAACTGCCTGTTCCACGAAATAACCAGTGATTCTTATGTCAAAAAGGTTTACACGGACGAGGACGGCCACGAAATCGTTGAATATCAGGGTTGGCCTGACAAGAGTGGGAGCTGCTACCGTTTCTGCTTACTGACTGAAGCCCAAAGAGAGAAACTAATGCGGCGTAAAGGCAAGAGCAACAAAGAAATCAATGCCGTGAATGAAAAAATTCGCCACAATCCCAATGTAGCTTTTGCCATTCAAGGCGAGGAATTTAAGAACTACATTGATCTGGGCCTGCATACCTTGAAAGTCCAGTGCCGCGAGTACCCGATTGTGCTCATTGGCCAGATGATCCGTGACTATCGAATCCTTATCGACGCCCATATTCAGGGGAGAAACCCTGCAGACCCCGAATTGATCACGGTGGAGAAAGATCTCGAAAGACTCGTCAAAGACCGTGATCGGGCCAGGATGGAAAAAACCAGGGAACTGCACCAGCACATCAAGGGTCTCTCAGATATGGAGGGCTGAGTAATGTCCAGAGTCTACCTGGTGCGCCACGGCCAGACAGCCTGGAACGTGGGTGAGATTTTTCGCGGCCGGGCAGACATCCCTTTGGATGAGACCGGGAAAGGTGAGGTACACCTGGCTGGCGAGACACTCAAGGACGAAACCCTCCACGCTGTCTACAGCAGCCCCCTCTCCCGCTCCATGGAGACAGCCGAGAATATAGCTAAATTTCATGATATATCTGTAACGCCCCTTGATGCCATAATCGACATCAGTTACGGAGAATGGGAAGGACTAGGCAACCAGGAGGTTCAGCAGAAATACCCCGAACTCCATGCCCTTTGGCTTAGTGAACCCCACAAGGTCCTGTTTCCCGGAGGTGAGAGCCTTGATGAGGTGCGATCGCGCACTATGGCTGCCCTGGAAGACCTGTTGGTAAAACATCAGGATGAGAATTTTGCTTTAGTTGCGCACCGGGTGCCAAACAAGGTGATCTGTTGTTCCCTGCTAGGGCTGGACAACAGCCACTTCTGGCGTATTCAGCAGGACACCGCCTGCACCAATCTTTTTGTTTACCGGAACGGACAATGGATCATATCCTACCTGAATGACACCTCTTATCTCAAATCGCTGGGCAAAGAAACTCTGGCTGACTTTTGACCCATCCCCCACCACAAGAGAGCTTTATAGCCCCCACAAGGTTGCCTCTGTTCGTCACTCCTTTAAATAATTCGGCCAATTATTATATGATCCTTTGGCTTGGATGTTTCACGAATTTTGCTGATTGCCCGATCTTTTCAATAGAAT
>CBFDBW010000484.1:0-2471 GCA_965603145.1 uncultured Syntrophobacterales bacterium | reverse complement strand
GCCTCTTTGATAGTGATGCCTTCGGCAGCTGCAACTGCGGCGATAAGCTCACGTCTGGTCATGCGGCATCCTCCTTGTGAATGGTCCAGAAATTTTAAGTCCGTGGTACAATAACCTCGATTCCACCCATGTAGGGTCGAAGAACGGGAGGAATCACAACGCTGCCATCCTCTTGTTGCCAGTTCTCCAGGATGGCGACCAGGGTGCGGCCCACAGCGAGACCGGAACCATTGAGTGTATATACAAAGGCTATTTTTTTCTTGTCGCGAGGGCGATATCTGATGTTTGCTCGCCTTGACTGGAAGTCTTCGAAATTACTGCATGAAGAAATTTCCCGAAAGGCTTCCTGGGCGGGAATCCAGACCTCGATATCATAGGTTTTTGCAGCAGAAAAGCCCAAGTCTCCCGTGCATAAGGTCACCACCTGGTAAGGAAGTCGCAACTGTTGGAGAACCTCCTCGGCATCGAGCAGCAAACTCTCCAATTTGTCATAAGATTGCTCTGGGGTAACGAATTTAACCAGTTCGACCTTATTAAACTGATGCTGGCGGATTAGGCCTCGGGTGTCTTTGCCATAAGAGCCGGCCTCAGAACGGAAACAAGGGGTGTAGGCCGTGAAGTGCAGAGGAAGATCATCCTCTTCCAGGATCTCGTTCATGTAAATGTTCGTCACCGGAACCTCTGCCGTGGGTACCAGGTAGTAGTCCCAGTCCTCCAGCTTGAACAGGTCCTCCTTGAATTTGGGTAATTGACCTGTCCCGGTCATGGCGAGGCTGTTCACCATAAAAGGCGGCAGCACTTCGTGGTAGCCGTGTTTGGTGGTGTGAAGATCAAGCATGAAGTTGATGAGGGCGCGTTCAAGCCGGGCACCCAAGCCCAAGTATAAAGTGAAACGTGCGCCCGTCATTTTGGCAGCGCGCTCAAAGTCAAGAATTCCAAGATTCTCTCCCAGTTCCCAGTGGGGCTTAGGGGCGAAAGAAAACTCGGTGATCTCTCCCCACCGCTTAACCACCGGATTATCCTGTTCATCTTTGCCAACTGGGACTGACTCATGCGGCACATTGGGAATGACCAAGAGCGATTGATGGATTTCATCCTCTATTTTGCCAAGTTTCTGGTCCAGCTCTTTAATGCGCTGTGAAACCTGCCGCATGCTGCTAATGGTTTCTGTAGCATCTTCTCCGCTCTTTTTCATCTGGGCAATCTGGTCCGAAACAACCTTACGCTCATGCTTGAGAGATTCGACCTCCTGTATAATCTGCCTACGTTCTAGATCCAAAGTCAATAGTGGTTGGAGCTCGAGGTCAGAGCGGCGATGTTGCAGCATTTGCTGTACTAGTTGCTGATTTTCCTTTACAAACTTAAGATCTAGCATTATGTTCCTCGATCACCTTCCTCGATCACCTTCCTCTCAAAACGTAGTGTCAGCCCTGATGTTGCAGATCTACGCGAACAGACACCCGAAAGGTGAGCGACAAAAAGTAACGCTTGCCGTAATAATTACCACAAAAAGACGCCGAAACGTACCATGTCAACCTGCTTTTGTCAATGATATTTATTACTTCCGCAGTTGCAGGTGATGAGGTGCGGATGCCACAATGGAAAGCTACTGAGCGTTTACATTACCAAGGAGCCGCTCGAGTTTTATGAGGTTACTTCTCTGGCCTAAGGCAATAAGGGTGTCACCAATTTGGATACGGGTGTGGGAGGCTGGATTAAAGAGCATTTCACCGGTAACCTTGCTTATGGCCACAATAATCAGATCGAACTGCTGACGGATACCAGAGTCAACCAGGGAGATGTCAGATAATTTACTATTTGGCCTGATCGGTATCTCCTCCATGCCTAAGTTAGTGTCTAGGTCAGTAAAGGCGAAATCAATAAACTCTGTTACGTGGGGTCGAAGCAAGGCCTGGGCCATACGGAAGCCGCCGATCTGGTGGGGGGATACCACCCGGTTTGCACCGGCACGCTCGAGTTTTTTTTCTGAGCCTCTTCTCCCGGCTCGGGCCAGAACAAATAGGTCTGGGTTCAGACCTTTGGCTGTCAGGGTGATATAGACATTGTCCGCCTCTGAATCGAGGGCGGTTGCGAGTCCTTTGGCGGAGAGAATGCCCGCTTTCATGAGAGTTTCCTCCCTGGTGGCGTCTCCGAGTAAATACAGATAGCCATGTTCTTCTATCAGTGGAGTCAAAGTGCTGTCTTGATCGATTACCACCAGAGGAGTGGGCTTGGACTTCTTGATCTCCTCACAGATAATTCGGCCCACGCGACCATAGCCACAGATGACGTAATGATCTTTAAGTTTTTGAATCTGACGTTCCAATTTTTTCCTCCCCATAACTTCCAGCAATTGCCCCTCCACCAAGGTCCGAGTGAGGGTGCCAACTACGTAAGCCAACACCCCCAAACCGGAAATCAAGATGGTCATAGTGAGTATGCGCCCTTGGTTGCTAACTGGATTGACCTCG
>CBFDBW010000483.1:0-2474 GCA_965603145.1 uncultured Syntrophobacterales bacterium | reverse complement strand
GCCGCAGAGATGCTGGGAGAGGATAAAGTAATTATACGCCAGCCCAAGTTTGGCAGTGAGGACTTTGCGTATTTCCTGGAACGCTGTCCTGGAGCTGGCTACGAACTTGGCTGTTCAAATGAAGTCAAGGGTATTACCCATATGCTGCACACCCCTCGCTTTGATCTGGATGAAGATGTGCTACCTCTAGGGGTTGAGCTTTATTTACGGCTTATTCAAAGATATTTTGAGTAGCATTCAGCAAAATAAATCAATCGATTATGGATTTTGCTCCGCAAACATATGTAGGCGGGCGGAGTTTAACTCCGCCCCTACAAAATATCCCCCTTTTGTAAAGGCCTCCGGCTCGGAGAGCCTACGCCTCGGAGAGGGGATACAGGGGGATTTTATATTTGACCGGTACGGTGACCGGCCCTACTTCTTAGAACGCTGATAGCTAAAAATATGATTTCTTTCTTCAACGTAAGCAAATCCTTTGCAAAACAAGACCTCCTTGTTGATTGCTCCTTCCAGGTGAACTCTGGAGAACGCGTCGGCATTATCGGCGCCAACGGCACCGGTAAAAGCACGGTCTTCAGACTGCTTCTGGGGTTGGAACACCCTGATCAGGGTCAAATTTCCAAGCCCAAGCACCTGCGTCTGGGCTACCTTCCCCAAGATGTACTTCAATATAGCGGCAAGACAGTCCTGACCCAGGTCATGGACGTGGCAGAAGAAGTACAGGGTATTGAAGAAGAACTCTCATTACTCGCCGACCAGCTGGAGCAGCCACTATCTGAACCAAAATTGGCAACTGCAGCACAACGCCAAAGCGTTCTGCTTGAAGAGTACCAGAGACTCGGTGGCTACGATCTCAAAGCTAGGGCTCGTAAGGTACTCTCGGGCCTCGGTTTCTCTGAGAAGGATATGGACCGGCCGGTTGAGGAGATGAGCGGTGGCTGGGCAATGCGTATTGCTCTGGCCCGCATCCTACTGTCAGAGCCGGACCTGATCCTGCTTGACGAACCTACCAATCACCTTGATCTCGACTCTCTGGTTTGGCTGGAAGATTATTTGGTTCAGACCAAATCTTCACTCATGCTCGTCTCTCATGACCGAGTGTTCCTCGATAATGTCGTGCACCGGCTGTTGGAATTGGAAAATGGACAGATTACTTCATACTCTGGCAATTTCCAACGATACCTGGAAGATAAAGAGAAAAGACTGCAGAGCCATTGGTCTGCCTATCACCATCAACAGGAGCAAATTCGACAGATCAAGCGGTTTATCGATCGCAATCGTGCCCGAAAAGACCGGGCTCGCCAAGTACAGGCACGCATTAAAACGCTGGAAAAAATGGACCTTGTCGAGCCTCCTGCCTCCCCCGACCAGTTTTCCTTCAGTTTTCAGCCCCCATCTCGCGCACCTAGAGTAGTACTGGAGTTAAGGAAAGCAACTAAAAGCTATGGTGAGCAGCCGGTCTTCAACGATATCAATCTCACTATTCAGCGGGGAGAACGTTTCGCAGTCATCGGGGCAAATGGGAACGGCAAGACTACTTTGGCCAAGCTAATGGCCGGGGTCCTAACGCCAGATAGTGGCCAGAGGATGGTTGGCACTGGGGTCCGTATCGCCTACTTTGCCCAGCAGCAGCTAGAGCTTCTCAATCCGCAACAAACGGTTCTAGAATCCCTTAGCTCGGTGGCTGGAGACCTGGGTCAGGGACGGCTGCGCAGCCTCTTGGGTGCTTTCCTTTTTCGCAAAGATGAAGTGGAGAAGAAAGTTTCGGTTCTTAGCGGTGGCGAGCGAAGCCGACTGCTTCTCTGCCAACTTCTGGTACAACAGGCCAACTTCCTCTTGCTGGATGAACCCAACAACCATCTGGATATCCAAGGTCGGCGCGTTCTGGAAGAAGCCCTGAAAAATTACGGAGGAACCATCTGTCTGGTAAGCCATGATCGTCACCTCATCAATGCCGTCGCTGATAAGATCCTGGTAATTACAGACGGTGGAGTTGACATGTTTCACGGTAACTACGACGACTACCAGGAAATCTGGAAAAAAAGATTACAGTCACCATCACCTTTACCGGAAACCGAATCGTACAGGAGTGAACCCAGTTCAGGAACTAAGAAATCTAAAGAACAGAAAAGGCTGGAGGCAAATTGGCGGAATGAGCTCAATCGCAAAAAAGCCCCGCTTACTCGGAAGCTTGAAAACTTGGAACAGAGAATTGAGAAACTCACCGGCCGGCTGGATGAATTGAACCACCTTCTGGCCCAACCCGATACCTACGAAAATGGTGGCTTTTTCACAGAACTACACCTTGAATACCAAGAATTGAAGCGCACCCTGGAGGAACAGAACCAAGAATGGGAGGAGACCGCCCTCGAACTGGAAGCGATTGAGGAGTCCTTCTGGAAGGATATAAGTAATTCTTGCGATTATGTGCAAAAAAAGCGATGATTACCATTAGTTAGTGTCCATCCGGAAAC
>CBFDBW010000482.1:0-2480 GCA_965603145.1 uncultured Syntrophobacterales bacterium | reverse complement strand
GGGGCCAGCGGGGTGATATACGGACTGGAAATGCTCAGGGTCTTGAAAGACCTTGGCTATGAGAGCAACGTTGTCCTCACGGAAAGAGCGCGTGAAAATTTCCTTCTGGAGACCGACCACTCGCTGGAAGAGGTGGAAGAGGCGGCCGGCCGAATCTACGACGACGCTGATCTTGCCGCTCCCATTTCAAGTGGTTCTTTCATCACCAGGGGCATGGTGGTGATCCCGTGTTCCATGAAGAGCCTTTCAGGTATTGCCAACTCTTATGACGCCAATCTTTTGACTCGTGCGGCAGATGTCACTTTGAAAGAACGGCGCCCTCTGGTTCTGGTGGTGCGGGAGACGCCCTTACACCGTGGGCACCTGAAGCTTATGCACGCTGCTGCTTCGCAGGGGGCGGTGATTTTACCCCCTGTGCCGGCCTTCTATCATAAACCGAAGACAATCCTGGATCTCATCCACCACACCGTAGGTAAGGTTTTGGACTGTTTTCATATCCCTCATGAACTTTTCCGGCGCTGGGAAGGGGGATGAGACGACACGGTGACGGGGAGAAACGGAGAGACGGCGAAAGAAAATATAACGTACCCTCTCGGATTCGCCGTCTCGCCGAGTCCTCGTGTCTCCGTGTCTAATGCTTAAACGCCCTCTGGCCGGTAAAGATCATAGTGGCCCCCGCCTCGTTACAGGCCTCGATTATCTCGAAGTCCCGCTGCGACCCTCCCGGCTGCACCACTGCACTAATACCCTCTTTAAGCCCAACATCGACGCCATCCCTGAAGGGAAAGAATGCATCAGAGACCATGGTGGAGCCAATGAGATCACCTTTGGCTTCTTGAGTGGCAGCATCAATTTCTTCCCTGAGCGCCTGATCGCGCTCACCTTTGGCGATGGCGAACTCGAGGTCCTTGTAGGGGATGCCATGCTTTTCGAAGCACAGCCGGTCGGCATACTTGGAATAGGCTTTAAACACAGCAATTTCTGCCACACCCACCCGGTCCTGCTCACCGGTGCCGATGCCCACGGTACATTCGTCTTTCACATAGAGGACCGAGTTTGAGGTCACCCCCTGTTCGATGCTCCAGCCAAAGAGAAGATCTCTGAGTTCTTCTTCGGTGGGTGGCCGCTTAATTTTGTAGGTCTTATCCTGATACGTGGTTTCAGCGGGTTTGAAGTCCTCTACACTGAGGACGGTGTTGAGGGGTGATTGTTGGACAATTACACCGCCGTCCATAAGGGATTTGAACTCCAGGAAACGGGTCTTGCGGTAGTCGGTGAGCCGGTCCATGCGGGCAATTTGGATGATCCGGAGATTAGCCCGCTGCTTGAGGATCTCCACCGTGCCTGCTTCATAATCCGGTGCTGCCACCACTTCCAGGTAGTTGGCTGCCACCAGTTCGGCGGTACCCTTGTCCACCGGCTGATTGAACACCACGCAGCCGCCGAAAGCGGCAATGCGGTCGGCCATATTGGCACGGTCATAGGCTTCGGCCAGGCTGCCGCCATGGGCGGCGCCGCAGGGGTTGTTGTGCTTGAGAATCACCGCCGCTGGCCGGGTGTCCAGGTACCTGAGGATATTGAGACCGTTGTCCAGGTCAGTGAGATTGGTCTTGCCTGGGTGCTTGCCGGCCTGCAGCATCTCCGCTTCAGTGATACTGCTTACCAGTGCCATGCCGGGCTCGATAAACCGGCAGTCTCCCAGGGTGAGGTTGCCGTCCACCAATTCGTAGAGGGCAGCCTCCTGGCCGGGGTTCTCACCATAGCGCAGCCCCTTTTCAATAAGCTCACCGGTCTTGTCATCAGGGATTTTCCAAGCACGTTTGCGATAGGTGAGGATCTGCTCACCAAAAGCGATGGTCATTGTTTCGGGGAAGTGATCATCCATGACCGTCCTGTACATTTCCTTGAGTTCTGCCATGCTGGACCTCCTTATGGGATTTTGGATTTTGCAATTGGAAATCAGGAAGAAAGGCAGAGTTTTCTGCCGAAATACGAAACCCCCATTCTTCCCATGAGTTAGGAGGCTGTGGAAAAAATCTCCCAGGCCGTCATTCTGAGGAGCCAGAAGCGACGAAGAATCTCTTAGATTCAAGAGGTGGAGACTCTTCACTTCGTCCAGAGTGACATAAGGGGTAGTTTTGCAACAACCTGCCAGGTGGGAACGACATTGAGTTATGGTCAATGTAAGCCAGAAAAGGAAAATGGCCAAGAGAAAAGTTTTCCCGCTCTCTTGGCTGGTATGGTTGACCACGATATCATATCCATGGTAGATACGCCACATACAAGGGATAAAAGACGAATGGCGCCTAGCCGAAAAGAAGGTATGATTACCTAGTATTTTTTGGAACCTTTGGCGGCCTGGGTGGTCTGTTAGGGTATATTGCCCTCAAGGTAAAGGTCAGAATGGAATATATCAGAAAATTTTTTGTCCTTGTGCTCATAATTCCTCTTCTGTTCACCGCTGCCGGTTCAGCCGCGGA
>CBFDBW010000481.1:0-2481 GCA_965603145.1 uncultured Syntrophobacterales bacterium | reverse complement strand
CAGCGTCAAGTACAGGCAACATATCCAGGCTGGTGGGGTCGATAAGGGTATTGGCCCACGAGAATTGGAGGCGATTGAGGCCGTTCTTTAGTGTGAGGGCCCGTCTTTCTCTTACCAGGGTCAGGTCGGCTGAGTTATAGATAGTCAATTGCACGGTGTCGCGTTTTGGGAGGATAACTAAGTCCACCTTGGCCGAGGCAAGGTTATATCCCAGCAGTAATGCGATGGTCGCAAAAAGTATCAGTTTTCGTATCATGGTATCATCTCCTATGGGCGAACGTTTCGGCGATGGTAGTGCATCGAGAGTTCCGTCTTACCGTTACCTGGTAGCGCGATCTCGAATTCCAGGGTGTAGGCGTCTTTCCGCTTGTATTTCAGGGTGCACTGTTCCATGTCCCATTGCCCGGGAATGTGTTGAATCATGGTGAGCATGGCTGGTTTGTCTTTGAAATTCTCGATGGTTGCCTTGATCACTTCATTTGTGTCGTAGAGGACGATGCGGTTCTTTTTGTTGCGACGTACATTGATACGTTCATCTCGCATCTTGCGCTGAGTTACGACAATGTCACGGCTGTCCCCGATATACACCTGCATTTTTTCTCCCACCGGCACCACCGTGGTGGCGTCTTCTCCCAGGAAGATGGTGCTTCCATACCCGTCCTCTTGAAAGACCCGTACCTTCCCCTCTGAAAGGGGGAACAGACCAAGGCCAGCTGTTACAGCGTTCTTAATCCGGTACGTTACGGGTATGCCCACATTGGTATGCAACTTTTCTGGATCCCAGGGAAGTTTGCGGGCATCAAAGGTCCATATCTTTTCGATAGGCACCCCATCTTTATTCAAGAAGAGGAGCTGTTTGGTCTCTTCGTGGCTGATACTCGCCTCAGGGGATTGGCCGCTGTCCAGGAGTACATAGGCATTTACGAAATCCTCACCCGAAAAATTGCGGAGCACCAAGAAACTCTTCAGATTTACCTTTGTTTCTTCTTTGTCGGCAATTGCCTTGTAGGTGGTCAACCGATCGATATACGAGAGCAGATAGCTAATTCGCACCGTGACCTCTGAGGCCTCGGCACTTGAGATTTCCCACACCAGTGCAGCCTCATTAGGAGGATAGCTTACGCTGAGCAGGCTGACCTTGTCAGGACTGGTGAGCACAGTCAGCCGGATCGAGTCTGCATCGATGTTCACCCCTTTCCAGGAAAAGTCCACTTTGTTGAGGCCTTTCTGCAGGGTGAGGACCCGTTCCTCCTCGATCAGGGTTGCTTGTGGATTATCGAGCCGAATGATGGTGGTTCCGCGTTCAGGGAGTGCCACCATCTTGATTCGAGCGTCGACGGGGGTTGCAAGAATGGATAAGGCAACTCCCACGGTGAACACGATGCTCACTAGGCTTTTCTTTCTCATGCTTGTTTTCTCCTCTTTGTGGTTTTTGCCCCTGTATCTTAAGAAACATGCATATGCAAAATGCAGTCCAAATCCGCTTCAAATGCTATTCAAAGGGTTGCCTGATAATCGTCTTGAGCTTATGTGGTGCTGTTCTCCTTGGATCGCTCAAATAGATCTCGTGGTGTTTTCCTCGTAACCGGTACCCTTGGTCTCTGATGAAACCGTGGATCTTATCGATGGTTAGTGCCTCCTCAGAATAGGGGCCAAAATACATAATCTGTGCTGCCGTTCCCTCATGAAAGGCCTCAAATCGCATATCTGACAGTGATGGAAGGCCCTTCTTTTTCTCTACCTGTTTTACTGCCTCCTCAACCAACTGCTGAGTTACATACGCTGGTTGCATGATCATCGCTGTCCACTTCCATGCGTCCTTGCTTTCCATGCTGAACTGCGTCATGTCCTCAACCCACCACAGGCCTTCGAGTGGCATAACCGCAAAATCAATACCAGATTCACCTCTCTTAATCGCGAACTTCAGCGTATAAGATACCGCGAAGAGCGTTTCCATTGCATCTTGATACGCTTCAGAGGTGTTTGGATCTCCTTCACCATCGATCATGAGAAAATTGAGTTCGGGCACATCCACTACCGTGACCTGCTTGGATGACGGATTGTAGAGATGCTTGAGCTGTTTTTTGAAATCGATTTTCGTTGGCACCTTTCAAATATCCTCTCTGTTTACTGACGGCTTGGAAGGGTGGGATCTGGCATTTGTAGAGCAATTTATCCGATGATAATATCGTCCAAGGCCCTTTTTGGCACGTGATGTACAGCTTCACTATCGCGCCAGTACTTTATGTCCCCATCCGGCTCAAGTGCCTCGATTTCCACCGTTTCTTTCGGTTTGCCAAGGGCTAAGACAAGGCGTATCTCATAGCGCGCGGGTATCTCTAAGGCCTCCTGAAGCTTCTCCCTCTGCACACTGTAGATCATGCACCCGCCGAAACCCTTTTCAGTTGCCCCCAAAAGGATGTTTTGAGCGGCAATTCCACAATCATAGTCAGGTAATGGCGATTTGATGTTGTTGTCTTT
>CBFDBW010000480.1:0-2488 GCA_965603145.1 uncultured Syntrophobacterales bacterium | reverse complement strand
GGTTCCAGGCATACTGGTTCAGGTTGGGGTCCCAGCCGCCGGATCTTCCTTTGATACTGGCATTGAAACCGTACCAGGTGATATCGAAGTCGATGATGTCCAACAAAGTTTCGGCACCGGTGACCTCGATCATCTGGCCCGTGTTCCCCAATTCGTCCCGCCAGTAAAGGGCCGCCTGGGCGTTAAGGAATCCCTGCGCCCCGGCAACGTAGTCGGCCAGCCAGATACCCGAGCGGGTCGGATCGCCGCCCTTGCCTCTGGGCAGCAGGTCCTGGGCCAAACCGGTGTTGTGGACCCAGGAGTTGGCGCAACTGGCAAAGGGCTCCAGCTCCCACTGACCGAACTTGGATTGTTTGTCCTTCCAGGGGCCCCACTGGCCGAGCATGCCGACCCAGACGTAGATCATCTTGGGGTTGGCTGCCTTGAGCTGGCGGTAGCCGATACCCAGACCATCCATATAGCCGGGAGGCATGCCGTCGATCAAAACATCGACGTTCGCAGCCATTTGCGTGAAAATTTCCTGGCCTTCCGGGGTCTCGACATCCAGGGTTACGCAGTGGGTGTTCACCGTCTCGCAGACGAACTCCATACCGCACTTTTCGCCGGTCTCGGTATTTTCCAGCAGGTACTCTTCGCGGCCGAACGGTGTCAGCTGCCTCAAGGGATCGCCGCCGGGCGGTTCGATGGAGACGACCTCGGCCCCGGCTTCGCCGAAGAGAGAGGCGCAAAACTTGTGGCCCAGCCGCCAGAGGCCGATATCCAGTACCCTGAGGTGTCCCAGGGACTGATCTTTGCCGTATCTTTTTTCGAATTTGAGGTTTTCCTCGGACCACTCACAGAACTCCAGCGCCTTCCTTTTTTCGTACACCGGTTTTACTTCCTCGTAGGAAGGCGGCGGTGTGACCGGGTAGGGCCTTACATCCATATCCATCAGACCTATGGTGTCGGCCCTGCTGTTTATTTCAATGTCTCTTTTTTCTGCCATGTTTTAACCTCCGATTCAGCAGTATTATCTCCAGACTTGCTGCAAACTCCTTGTTGCGTTAGAGGTTAGTCTAATAATCCCTCGTCACTGTAACTCACCACCCCCTTTCTCACTGCGATCTGGTTAGAGCTTGTAGTTAGAACCTCCGCCCCGGTGGTTTGCCTCTCACGGGGCTTCACGGTTGATTGATCCTTCCTAGTTCGTCTGCTCTACCAGCCGGCAAGTCGTTTTCACCACCTGGTTCGGTGGCAATAGACTGGTCTTTTATCACCCCCTTTACAATGTTCAAGAAATGGCACAAGTGTCAGAATGCAGAATACGACTGTGCCCCCTCAAAGACCACGTCGTTGGCATTAGCCATTGGGTTAAGAGAGGACAGATGCTCTACTTAGATGTAGGTACGGTCGTTTCGTATTCGGCTAGTTTGGTGGAAATGTACGCTGGCCTGCTTGCCAGATATAGAAACTGTAGGCTCGCAGAGTGTCGATGCTCCGGAGCTACAGATTACTCTCGGAATTGTCTTTGGATCTGCCTGTGTTAGCTGATTCCGCTGGAACTAGAACAACAGGTACCGCTGAAAATTAGGACACGAGTTCTCTACTCGAGCTAGCTCTATTTGCTATTCTGGTTTAACAGGTGCGCTTCTGCGAAGGATTGAGAAGCTTGCGATTGTAGAAAACATGAAGAAAATAGCATTAAGCAACTGAATTTGTTTCTAATCATATATTGACCCATGATTTTGTCAAGCCAAAAAATAGCTCGTGATTTTTTTCCCTAAGCCAAATCATGTGTAAAGCTCTTTTAATGGTCAGCTGGAAGGGAAGAGCGCCTTTCGTTGCCCAGTTGCTCACGGCTGGAAAGCCGCTCCCGCTAACAAGCCTCCATCCCGGAAACTGACGTTTTCCGTGTCATTCTGAGCAGTGAAGCGACGAAGAATCTCTTGACTACAGCGTGCGGAGACTCTTCGCGGAGTTTATCCTGAGTTTGTCGAAGGGCTCAGAATGACATTCAACAGTTTCCGGATGGACATTAAGCTATACCGCTTCTTGACAATGCTCTGAAAGGTGTGCCAACATCCGTCTAGACTTTAGATTTAAGATATAAGATTGCACAATTCTAAATCGGGAGGAGGCGCATCATGCTTACCCACAGGACCCAGGTGCGTGTTCGTTTTGGTGACACTGATCCGTATGGCATTGTGTATTTTGTCAGCTATTTTCGCTACTGCCATCGAGGCATAGAAGAGTTCCTGCGAAACCTCGGCCTGGCTCCCGAAAATACTTTTCGCAACCGCGAAGAGAAATTTGGCTTACCCATAGTGGCCGCCGATTGCCGCTTCTTGATTCCGGCACGTTACGGTGAACTGCTCGAGCTGGAGACCTCGGTGAAGGAGATCAAAGAGAAGGCCATCGTCTTCCAGTTTCGTTTTTACCGGCCGCCGGAGACTGGGCTGCTAGCGGAAGGCACTGCCACTATTGTAGCCATAGACCATACCTGGAAGGC
>CBFDBW010000479.1:0-2493 GCA_965603145.1 uncultured Syntrophobacterales bacterium | reverse complement strand
GCCGGTCTTTTCCGGAGTGGTGGTAGGAAAATGGGTATTACTTTGAGGCGATAGTAAAGGTCCCGGCGGAATTGTCCTTTCTGGACCAAATGGCCCAGATCCTTATTGCTGGCTGCGATAATCCGCACATTGACCCGGAGCTCGGTGGTGCCGCCAACCCTTCGCAAGGTGCCATCTTCCAGGACACGCAGGAGTTTGACCTGGAAGCCGGGGCTGGTTTCACCGATTTCATCAAGGAAGAGGGTGCCACCATCAGCAACCTCAAACAGACCTTTTTTGTCCTTGATGGCGCCGGTGAAAGAGCCTTTGACGTGACCAAACAGTTCGCTTTCGAGAAGATTTTCGGGAAGAGCACCACAGTTGATTGCCACAAACGGGCCACCAGCCCTATGGCCGGTGTGATGAATATACTTGGCCATTAGTTCTTTTCCGGTACCGCTCTCTCCTTCGATGAGCACGGTGGCGTCGTTTTGGGAAACCTGTTGAACGAGTGTCATAATCTGCTGCATCTCGGAGCTAACTGCGACAATGTGGCCCAGTCCTGCCTGCTCTGCCACCTCTTTCTGGAGGTAGGCAACTTGACGGCGTAACTGCCGCCGCTCAATTGCTTTTTTCAAGGTGAGTACAAGATCGTCAGGATCGACCGGTTTGGTAAGGTAGTCGTAGGCCCCGGACTTCATGGCTTCAACAGCGGTGTCAACTGACCCGAAGCCGGTGATGAGGATCACTTCTGTCTCTGGAGACCGCCTCTTGACTGCTGCCAGAACCTCGAGACCATCAACTTCGTCCAGTCGGAGGTCAGTGACCACTGCTTGATATTGATCAACGGCAATACGGTTTACTGCCTCAGCACCGCTGCCAACAGCAGTTACCTGAAAACCTTCACGTTCCAGGTACATGGCCTGGGTGAGGCGCAGAGAGTCGTCATCTTCCACCAGTAAAATGTGATTCCAAGACATTCTTTTATTGTAACCACCAGGCACGAAATAACAAGGGATAAGACGAGCCCGGATAATTCATGAATAACTTGCTGCGCCCACGGATATGGCCGTCCTTCCTGGCGTCCTCGGTTGTCGGTCCCTGCGACGTACCGTTCGGGTACGCCTCGGAACCAACACCCTGCGGTTGCCAGGTGGGACGTCCATCTTCGTGGTCTCGCGACAGCAATTCATAAAATATCCGGGCTAGCTAATGAAAGTGGAGTGTTCTTGGTTGGTTTGAACGAGGTTAATTTGTTCAACATCGAAAGCCTGGTCCTTAGGGCCAGCTTAGCGCTGAATGGCTTTGTCGGTAAAGATGGCGAGCTTTTGTGGAGGTTTCAGGTTTCAGTGTTCAGGTTTCAGTTTTCTTGTCTTTCTTCCCTGACACCCGACACCCGAAACCCTGAGACTTGGTGCTTGGGATTTGTTATTTTGCAATGATCCACCACTCCATTACTCCAGGAGACTCCCGCATCAAGGAAAGACCATTGAAGCCCCCTCAGGGGGCAGCCGAGAGCCCCTTTGGGCCCGGATTCTTTGCTTACGTATCTTTTTCGGTTACCGGCAAATAGATCATGAAGGTAGTACCAACCTTGGGTTCACTGGAGCATGATATATAGCCACCATGGTTTTTGACAATTCCATAGACCATGGATAAGCCCAGACCTGTTTTCTCACTATTGTCTTCTTTGGAATAGAAGGGGTCAAAAACGTGTTCCAAGGTTTTTTGGCCCAAGCCCGGGCCGGTGTCGGATACGGTAATAAGGGCACACTCTCCCATTGCAGCTCCGGCGTGAGTTCGAAGAAAATCGTCGTCCAAAATCATCCGTTTTGTTTCGATGATAATTTTCCCACCACCCGGCATGGCATCTCGGGCGTTGACGGCCAAGGCTAATAACGCTTGTTCAATCTGGTTCGGGTCTCCATTAATAATTGTAATCTCATTCGCCAAATGGAGCTCAAGTTTGATTGTCTCTGGCATGGTTCTCATCAACAATTTGTGAACCTTTTTTATTTCTTGGTTGAGGTCAATCGGGTGCTTTCTACTCTCTATGATGCCGCTGAAAGCAAGTAGTCGCTTCGACAGGACCGCTCCCCGGAAGGCCGCATTGGTAATCTCTAGTAGTTCCTGATATCTTGGATCATCCTGCTCTTTACCCCACATGAGACGCTCAACGTAACCATGCACTGCCTGAAATAAATTGCTTAGTTCTTGAGCAACCCCGCCCGACAGGGTAGAAATGGCCTCCAATTTTTTGGTCTGAAGAAGTTGTCCCTCCAGTTTCTTTTTTTCCTCCTCTGCTTGCTCACGCTCAGTAATATCTCGGACGACACTTACCCAACCAATACGCTCGCCTTTTTCGTCTTCCAGCCCTAGGACAGTGTGTTCGGTAGGAAAGACTGTGCCGTCCTTTTGCTTCATCTCGAACTCGGCCAGATGGAAGAAACCTCGCTCAGTCACGGCGGGATAGAGCTGCTCTTGAAACTTTCGTAATGATGATTCATCCACGTG
>CBFDBW010000478.1:0-2496 GCA_965603145.1 uncultured Syntrophobacterales bacterium | reverse complement strand
TGCCGCTCACCTCTTTCAGCACGGACCTCCAGGGCTTCCGCTTTACCCTTTTGGAGCAGGACGAGGATGCATTTCGCCAGATGATCGAGAAACTGGCTATGAGCATCACCAACTACTTGGAATCATGAAATCTCCAATGCCTTTCTTTCTCATGAAGATATTCGCCCTGGTGATCCTTCTTGTCTTGGGCTGGGAGTTTTGCTGGTGGGGCTTGGGAGTAAGACCTCTCATGCCCTGGCGCTTGAAGGGTTCCTTGAAAAAAAGTCCAGAAGATTTCACTTTGATCGATGTGAGGACGGCTTTAGAGTATGAGCTTTTCCATATACATGGCAGCAAGAATCAGCCGGAACTTCTGCTCCACCCCGAACTTTTCAAAGCACAGGACCCGAGGAAACCGCTGGTGATCATATGCATGACGGGCCACCGTTCGTCTGTGGTTGCCTATAGTCTCAAAAGGCGAGGATTCACAAAAGTTCATAATCTTACTTTTGGTATGCTCGGTTGGCTGTTGAGCGGGGGGGAGACCAGCAAAGAAAAAGAGTAATCAAAGAGGCGATGTTGCTAAGCTGAGGCAAAACCATGCTTTGGTCGATCATCGAGATCCAGACATAGGGTACTCCAAATTTCTCTCTGATTTCGGTAAGGAGCTTCTCAAAAAGATCCCTGAAATTGAGGATTGACAAGATACTGATTTCAATTTCAAAAAACTTCTGGGCAATTTCCTCGTTTATCTTGAGAGTTTCAAGAAGGTCTTCCACCAATCTCACCAGCTAGTCATTGAGCATTTCACATCTCTCATCACTAATCTCACATTCATCATTTGATCATTGTGTCAGGACAATGATGAACAGTGAATGGTAATCTAACCCCTCAGCTGATTACCGTTTACTATTTACCGTTTACCGCTTACTGCTCACTGCTTACTATTCTAATAAGGTTCCCGGCACTATGGCCTCATCGCCGTACTTGTCTGAAATAGTGTCCAGAGCCCTGTTCAGTCTCTTCCTTTTTGGCGCTTCCCTTCTCTGCTCAAAAAGAGCGAGTTGCCTCTCTTTATCAGCAAGTTCTAGCTGAGACAGTGATATGCCAAAAAGCCTGACTGGTCTTTTGCTGACCTCTGTCTTGCTCACAAGGGCGCAGCAACTCTGGAATATCTCCCGGCCGTCATCGGTGGGCTCTTGAAGAGTGATTGAGCGCGTAATTTGGACAAAGTCGTGGTATTTCACCTTGAGAGTGACAGTCTTGCCTACAAACCCATGGCCACGAAGCCTTTTTGCTACCCTGGTGGCGAGGGAAAGCAGTACTTTTCTGGCCATTGCCATGTCCAGGATATCTTCCCTATAGGTTTCCTCGTGGCCAATGGACTTAACCTGGCGCTCTGTTTCCACCTCCCTCTCATCCACTCCCTTGGCAAGGAGAGAAAGATGCAATCCATGTTTTCCCAACTTCCTATCCAAAAGCTCCAGGGGAACACACCCCAGGTCACCGATGGTCTCGACCCCGAGGTGAGCAAGGGTCTTGCGAGTTCTCTCGCCCACTCCCCATAGCTTCTCTATGGGCAGAGGTCCCAAAAATTCTTTCACTTTTCCTTCTGGCACGACGGTAAGTCCGTCGGGTTTCTGAATGTCTGAGGCGATCTTCGCTATGAATTTGGTGGGAGCAACACCCGCAGAGGCTGTGAGTCCCGTCTCTGCAACCACTTGCTGCTTAATCTTTTTGGCTATCTCCTCAGGTGGACCGAAAAGGCGTGTAGAACCTGTTACATCCACAAAGGCCTCATCCAGGGACAAAGGTTCAACCAGCGGGCTAAAGCGCTTGAAGATCTCAAGAATCTGCCGGGAAATCTCTTTATACCTCCACATTCTCACCGGTCGGAAAATCCCCTGGGGACACAACCTCATGGCTGTGGCAACCGGCTGAGCTGAATGGACGCCAAAGGTACGGGCCTCGTAGGAGGCCGACGAGACCACACCTCTGTCCTTGCTACCGCCGACGATGACCGGTTTTCCTTGCAGGTCAGGGTTGTCCAGTACCTCAACAGCGGCATAGAAGGCATCCATATCGAGGTGGATTATGGCTTTAATCCAGGTCTTCGTTTCCATTAGATTCGCTGAATTTTCACGTTACTGACGTCCCGTAGGAGGGGCTTTCCAGCCGCGACTCATTCACACCATTAGAGCTGGAAGGCTGGGTCTTTGCATAGAACCGTATGTTGCTCGCTTAAAACCCCCTCATCCATTCAGGCTTAAGATCAACCTCGCCTCGCAAGGCCGCATCAATGAGCTCAAGGATTTTCTCCCGGTCATTGGGCATTCTTGCCTTTATGGGCAGATAATTGGAGGCGTGATTGGCCATAAAGAGTCCACTATTTAAATGAGTATGTTGAAACATTTCTCGTAATTCCAAAAGAAGCTCACTCGTGTCAGGAAGTTCGAACCGACCTGCTCTAAAATCTTCATCCAGGGGAGTGCCTGGCAGAAGCATCACAGTGAGGGC
>CBFDBW010000477.1:0-2499 GCA_965603145.1 uncultured Syntrophobacterales bacterium | reverse complement strand
AACTGCCTATGTTCGTATGTAAGTAGCCACAATCTGCACATAGTTACCTATCTTCTCCTCTGGGAAACTTTGCCAGCATGCCAGGGAGGTGACATTCCTCTGGACTGCACATCAATTATATCTGAACTGTCTACATGGAATCCGCAGCGGGTTGATGAAACCTGTGCGTTGCCAGTAATATCGGCATAACTGGGAGAGCAACTATAGGCAGTTGAGCTTCCTATGTCAAGCTTTTTGGTGTTCTGGAGAGCCTCGGAATCGATGGCTTGTCCGATAGCCGAGAATGTTTCTCGATTGTCGTTTGTCAGCTCAACTTTACGGGGCAGTGCTTATTTAACACCTCTCTTACGCGGCCAGTGTCTTCGCCAAGCGCTTGGCCAGGGCAACAATCGTAAGAATCGGGGGCAGCCCCGGCGCTGCGGGAAAGACGCTCGCATCGCATACAAAAAGGTTGTTCACCTCTGTCTGAAGGTCTTTATCTACAACTCTGCCGATGGCGGCAGTTCCACCGGGGTGGCCGCCTTGAGGCTTGGAGAACACAATAGAGTGACTGTCAGCACCTGCCTTGATTAATATCTCCTTTGCTATAGATGAGCCTTCGCGCAATTTTGCCCAGTCTCTTTCCGTCACCGGCTTGGACACTGTTCCGTCAGCGTAGACGTGGCCCACCGTTTCGTCTGCGATCTTGGTCATGATGCCAATCAACCTGTGCGCGGGCAAAGTAAACCCCTTCACTCCGAACTTGGTGAAATTGGTTACCCTGCGCCGACTTACGGATGGAGATAGGATGAACCCTTTGCTCTTATGGAACTCAAGGTCAACGAGCGCCGTGGCAGGTTCGTGAAGCTGGTTGAGTCCCTTAGTCACCCCGTAGGTATCCACTACGAGATCCACGAAAAGCCCTGAGCCCGCTTCCTTGATACCCGATCGCTGCAGGATAACAGGCGTTCTTAGTCCTCCAGCGGCAAGGATGACAACTTCTGACTGTATTTCGATACGCCCGTGTGGCCCTATTCCCTTTACACCCTTCGCTGCTCCGTTCTCTACTATAACCTGTTCGACCGCGGTGTTGTAGATGATTTCGGCTCCAGATTGAGTGGCTTCCCGCAGGTAGTCCAGTGCCGTCCATTTCGCGCCATTCACACAAACCCCAGCGCACAACCCGCATTTCCCGCATTTCGAAGGATCGATGAACTTGGGCATTGGTTCCATTTTATAGCCCAGTTCCCTCGATGCCCACAAGATCCTTTTAGAACCATCCGAAAGAAGCCTCTCGGCGATGGGCGAGATGCGCATCTCCCTCTCAGCTTCGGCGAATTCTCCCTCCAGGGTGATTCCGCAGGTTGTAAGTTCCTCCTCCAGGCATCGAATCCCGTTGCCATGAGAAATGACTGTGGTGCCACCGGCCCCGTTAGCTGTGTATATAATCACCTGCTCTTTCCATTTTGCGAAGATAGCAGTTATTCTATCAAGTTCGAAGTTATGGAACTGGCCCCAGGTGGTACCAGCCTCTTTTTCGTACCTGCCTTTCTCTACTACCAGAACTTTCCGTCCCTTGTTGCTTAGCTCCCTGGCCAGCGTAGCCCCACCGGCCCCGGAACCGACGATTACAAATTCCCATTTCTTGTCTTGCATATTCATAACATTCGAACTTGCCATCTGTATAGGAAGGCAGTAGGATTTCCTGACCGCGGGCTTGCGCAACCTCAGCAATTTTTCAAAAGGTTCTCCTTGCGGAATTCCCACCAAAAGAGTTTTAAATAGCGAGCCTCTGCGTACCTCTTGGCGTTGAAGCTGACGTATGAGGTGATAGAGCCTGAATTACTCTTAAGAATTGCGGCTCGACTTCTAGTCATCCCATTCTCATGGAGAAACAGAGTTGCCTTCAAAAAAGCATATACCGCAAAGCCATTTCTCCTGTATTTGGGATTGGTCCAACTATCCCACAGGCAGTATTCTCCATTTGAGAAGTCGACTTTATACAAATGTCGCCTCAGGGGGTCCCAGGCTTCTTCAGTCAGGGCGATCCAGGTAACGTGGGCGAGGTCTTGCTCCACGAAAATACAGGCTGCTATTGCACCTTTGTCCAGTCTCTCTGCATATTTATAACCACCTGCCCTCAGACCAAGTTCGTTGGCCTCCTTGGTAGTGGTAATTATTCTAAACGTAAATTCATCGGTCTTGGGAAAGAAATCGGCCTCATTGAGTTCAGTCGCGTCTTGTGCGGTATACTCGAATAGATAATACGTCTCGTGAACAAAGAATAGGTCTGCCAGAAATCTGAATACGTTAGCGAAAAGAGATGCCAGTCCCTCTTGTTTGAGGATGCTCTTCGCCCTTCCGAATAATATTCTCACTTTCTTTGCAGCTGCTTTCATCTCCGTTCTGAATCCAGTTCTTGATTCCGAGTTGTCAGGGAGGGGGAAGGGGCTTGCTGATAATGTCGTATAGCTCCGGCCTTCGGTCCTTAATGACATTGAACTCAAACTCCCCCGGAGC
>CBFDBW010000476.1:0-2504 GCA_965603145.1 uncultured Syntrophobacterales bacterium | reverse complement strand
AAAGTCGGCAGCGCTCCGCACCCCATGGAGGAGAAACACTATATTGAGTGGATCGAAATCATTGCAGATGGAAAGGCATACCGTCAGTTTTTGAAGCCTGGGGATGCACCGGAGGCCACGTTTAATATTGATGCCCAAGCGCTGACGGCCCGTGAGTATTGTAACGTACACGGCCTGTGGAAGGGATAGTTGTTATTACGTAGACCGAGCAAGGCTAAAATCGCTGGCGAGGCTCGGGAAGTCTGGAGAGCAGAATTCGTGTTTTAAGATCGCAGCGCCTGTAGAGAAACGCCAAATTTGTTAGGGGGCCAGAGCATGTAGTGTCCGCTTCCGCCGGTGAATTCTGCTCAGGCCAATCACGTTGGGTGAAGATGATTGTTGACCTTTAGAGAAGAAGGAGTGATGACATATGAAACGCTTCAGTTGGCAGATCCTCTTGGGCTTATCCTTGATTGTGTTATCTATAGGTTTCTATTTCCTTCATTATGCGATCTTTAGAGATCCGCACCATATCTTCATTTATCTGATAGGGGATATCGCCTTTGTCTTTGTTGAGGTTCTGCTGGTTACCCTCATAATACACCAGCTGCTCAGTGAGAGGGAAAAGCGCACCCGGCTGGAGAAGTTGAATATGGTCATAGGGGCCTTCTTCAGTGAAGTCGGAACAAGGCTGCTGACGTATTTTTCGGACTTTGACCCGAAATTGGATAAAATCAGAAAGGAACTTGTTGTTGCCAACGATTGGTCTGAGCAAGAGTTCTCACGTGTTAGAAAGCGCCTTAGGAATTACGATTACGGCGTTGAGATTGAAAAGGTCGAACTGGAAGACCTTGCCATATTTCTTATGGGAAAAAGGGATTTTTTGCTCCGATTATTGGAAAACCCAACCTTATTGGAACACGAATCCTTTACTGAGCTCCTTCGGGCGGTGTTTCACTTGACGGAGGAATTGGCCAATAGGGAAGATTTAGCTCAGTTGCCGGATACCGACTATCACCATCTGGCCGGTGATATAAAGAGGGCGTACGTCTTACTCGTCCACCAATGGTTTGATTATATGAAGCATTTGAAAAATAATTATCCCTATCTATTTTCCCTTGCCATGAGAGCGAACCCCTTTGACCAGGAGGCATCACCGATAGTAAAGTAAATCTTAAGAAAAGTTAGGATAGGAGAACAACCATGATCGAGGAAGGGCACCTGACCATCGTCAGGGCTGAGATCGACTATTTGACCAGGACGGGATACTGGTTCGACTTTAAGGAGTTTGATATGGAGTAAGACTCATGACCACAGGAGAGCGAATGATTTTGAACATCCTTATTGGCGGAGAGGCGGGTCAGGGGTTGGTGACGGTCGGACAGATCCTCGCCAAGAGCCTTGTGCGGGGTGGCTATTCCATCGTGGTGACCCAGAGCTACCAGTCTCGTATTCGTGGTGGACACAATACCTTCGCCATCCGGGTGGGGTCAGGTGATGTCATTGCACCCCAGGAGCCAGTGGATCTCCTTGTTGCCTTCGACAGGGATACAGTCACTCTGCATGGCGGGGACCTTACGCCTGATGGACTCGTGGTCCTTGATGGGGCCTTGGGTATCGATGATGATTCTGTGCTGAAAGTGCCTTTCAAGGAATTGGCTCAAGAGAGGTTCTCAAACATCGTCGCTCTGGGTGTGGTCGGCTACCTCCTCGGTTTAGACGAAGAATTGATGGCAAGGACGGTGGATGATTTCTTTGGAAAGAAAGACGCGAGCTTAGCTGCGGAGAATCATCGTGCCCTTGCCGCAGCTACAGGGTGGGCATCCGCACACGCGACCTCCAGGCACAAGCTCCCCCCTGCTTCCAATCCACCTGAGCGCTTGATGATGAACGGAAACGAGGCCATTGCCCTTGGGGCCATTTCAGCGGGTCTCCGGTTCTATTCCTTCTATCCCATGACCCCATCAACCTCAATCGGTCTCACCCTTGCAGGACAAGCCAAGAGAATGGGTTTGATCGTTGAACAGGCAGAGGATGAGATTGCAGCCATAAATATGGCCATTGGGGCCTCCTTTGCAGGGGCACCGAGTATGGTTGCCACCTCCGGCGGTGGCTTTGCCCTCATGGTGGAGGGAGTGAGCCTATCAGCGATGACAGAAACGCCTGTGGCGATTGTGGTGGCACAACGCCCTGCACCAGCCACTGGGCTGCCCACACGGACAGAACAAGGAGATCTGGAATTTGTCCTTCATGCTGGCCATGGTGAGTTTCCGAGGGCTATCTTTGCACCCGGTACTATAGAGGAGTGTTTTCAGCTCACGTGCAAGGCTTTGGAGTTGGCAGAACGATATCAAGGCCCTATGTTTCTCCTGACCGATCAGTTTCTTGCCGATTCCTATAGGGCTGTGATGCCATTTGAAATAGAGAAATTAAGGCCAGTGCGTGCTGGAACAGAGCTCACCGGAGTGAAGTCTTATAAACGATTTGCCATTACCGAAAGCGGCATTTCGCCTCGCGTGTTTCCG
>CBFDBW010000475.1:0-2506 GCA_965603145.1 uncultured Syntrophobacterales bacterium | reverse complement strand
CTTGGATAAAAGTCCCGAAAACAGTGTCTTCCTGAGGAGGCCGGCCCACAGTGGTGAAGGGCCAGATAGCGTTTTCCCGATGAAAAACCTTTTCTACCTTGAGCACTGGGAAATCATGCGCCAGGCTGTAGTATCCCAAGTGGTCTCCAAATGGACCTTCCGGCAGTTGGCGCTTTGGGTCTATGAATCCGGTAAGGCAGAAGTCAGCCTCTGCCAGGATGGGCAGGCCGTTGGGTGGTTTGATCATGCGTATTCTATGCCCGGCAAGAACCCCGGCAAAAGATATTTCGGGCAAGCCTTCTGGCAGAGGCATGATTGCGGCTATTGTCATGGCCGGAGGTCCGCCAACGAAGACATTCACCTTAAGGGGAACATCCGCTTGAATGGCCTGGGCATGATGGTAACCAATGCCGCGATGGATTTGGTAGTGCAGCCCCACTTCCTCATCGGGTTTGTAGTTACCTCCGGAAAGCTGCACCCTGTACATGCCTAGATTAGAGTGTCCGAATCCTGGTTTTTCGATGCTTTCGGTGTAGACCTGGGGCAAGGTAATGTAGCCGCCCCCGTCCTGAGGCCATGACTTGAGCTGGGGTAGGCTGGTGACCTTAGTCTGTTTTGCCAATACAGGACCTGTGCTCACTTTTCTGGGCATAATATTCCAGAGAGCCTTGGGCATTCCTGCAAACTTCCAAGGACGTTTGAGCAGTTCAATGGGGTCGACTTTCAACTTTACCAAGTGTTCTATGGTCTTGAGAGTGTCACGAAAGATGAAGCGAGTCCTTTGCAGAGTGCCGAAGATATTGCCAGCCATGGGAAACCCGCAGCCCTTTACATTGGTAAAGAGCAGAGCCGGACCCTGGGCCTGGTAGACGCGGCGCTGTATGGCGCCAATCTCAAGAGATGGGTCAACCTCCTGGGAAATGCGAACAAGTTCTCCGCGAGACTCCAGTTCTGCTAGACATTGAGACAGATTTTTGTAACCCATACTTTGGCTCTCCGTTATTTCTTCTGTCTCTGATTATTCCTGATACTAATATGCAAGTTACGTTTTGCTGCGACGAGGTCAGGTCTGCCCTTGACCCGAGGATTGCCTCCAGAGAAATATCCTTCTGGTTGTGGCAAGAAAAACGGTTCACTGCAGTATACTAACAATTGCTTGAGTAATAAAGCTTGAGACCTGCCTTCACATCACTATTCACTATGAACTATGAGAAATCTTACTTGCAAAGTCTGGTGACCATACGTTTTGCTGGTTAGTTTGCCGGCAGAATACAAAAGGCTAATTATGGTATTGAGTCGCGGGAATGGAGGATTGAGATAGGAATCAGCTAGTCCTATGCTCCCTTGCCAAAATGACAGTGAGGGTAGGTACACTCAGTACAGTCTTTGCAGAGTCCACCGTGACCGAGAAAAGCCAACTCTGCCTTACCGATCTTCTCCCCTGCAAGAATCCGAGGCAATACCAGATCCAAAACCGTGATCCGGTGATAAAGACCGCAGGCGGGCACTCCTAGAAGCGGAACTTCTGCCAAATAAGCCACCAGAAACATGGATCCGGGAAGAGCAGCAGCGCCATAATGAATCTCACTGGCCCCGGCCAGCCGAATCCCATGCCGGGTCACATCATCCGGATCAACACTCATCCCTCCGGTAAGCAGAACGAGATCACAGCCTTTCTCGAGTTGAGTTCCTATTGCCCGGGCTATTGCCTCTGAATCATCAGGAGCAAAGTCAAAGGTGATGACCTCTGAGCCCAGCGCTTCAAGTTTTTCAGTAAGAATAGGAGCAAAGCGATCTTGGATCAGACCGTGATAGACTTCATTGCCCGTGATCACAAGACCCACACGAGCTCTTTGTAAAGGACGAACAGAAAGTACTGAACCGTTCTGACCAGCGATGGCGGCAGCCCGCTCAACGGGAGCCCGCTTCGTAACCAACGGAATGGCCCTGGTGCCGGCAAGCAGATCACCCTCTTTGACCAGGGTGTGGTTATGGAGAGTGGCGCACATCACCTCTTCAACCAGGTTGAAGGCGGCAAGAGCAGCGGTGTTTATCACCAGTAGACCGTCTCTTTCTGCAAGCAGGCTAATTTTCCCCTCCCGCGGTCCGTCCTTCCAAAAGACGCCATCTCCAGCCAGAGCTGTAGCCATGATAACGGCCGCTTCGTTCTCGTGGATTTCATCTTCCGCTAAATTAATGACATAAAGATGATTCTTGCCTAACTTTTGGAGATGACAGAGGTCAGCCTCGCATACGTTGTGCCCTCTGCGAAAGGCAGGTCCCTTGAACTCACCAGGGCGGATCTCGGTGATGTCATGAGCCAGCTTGCTGCCGATTGCTTCTTGCAATTTGATTTTTTTGAGCACCACATCGCTCCTATTTCAGTTTTTGGCTTAATTGGCTATTCAAATCGTTGAATAGTTTAATCCGCTAGATCGCGGCTGGAAAGCCGCTCCCACAGAGAAATAGTACAGCTGACCTCCGACCTCTAATCTCTTCTCGCCGC
>CBFDBW010000474.1:0-2508 GCA_965603145.1 uncultured Syntrophobacterales bacterium | reverse complement strand
TACGCCATCTTCCGCTGCCTTGCGCAACATCTGCTGCGTGGACTTGCAGATGGTTACCTGCGCAATCGGCAGCTCCTTTTTCTTCTTCTCTTTTACCTCTTTTACTTCTTCTGCCATAATTCACCTCGTTGCCTAAAGTCTTTCGAGACTCAGTTAGAATTCAGGTGATAGTTTCAAAACCCGGTTCATCTTCTCACTATATTGATCTCAAGCAGCCCTACATCTGGCTGATGAAATTGCGAACCAACTTCACCGCTTCGGGGTGACGCATCATGAGTACATTCGCACCTGCCATCAGCAAACTAACCGCGGTCACCGCCTCCATGAGGATGCCGCGCTTGGCCGCATCGCCCAGCTCCGGGGCCTCATCTTCACTCAACTTGGCCTCTTTGGTCTTCCAGACCTCATGGGCCATATTGCAGATTACGGGAAGCTGCAACTTGTCGTCTTCCTGAGTAAGGGCGGCCATCATGATCCGCTCTATTATTGAGTAGGTGTACTCCAGGCCGTAGCCCAGGCCACCTGTAGTGGGATCAACAATGATTTTCTCGTCCTTGACGCCCAAATTCCCCAGGAGGATGTTGAGTTGTTTGGCCAAGTTCACGTCGATGGGTGAGGATGAGGCTATGGTGTGATTGTAGCCCATAGCGGCGGCGCCGATCTGCTTATGGTCACCCTCCTCCACCGGGCCGATAATGAGATTCTTGTTCTGGCACTTCTCAGCCACCAGCCTCATCACCTCAATGTCCTTTTCATGATTGTAGGTTCCCCAGACCACCACCGGGACATCCACCTCATCAACCACCGCTTTGACCCTGTCGGCCACTTCTTCGGCAGGGGCGTTATCCCCATTGGGATCGGCGCTTTGGCACTGAATCACCAAGAGATCTGGCTCATATTCCAGAACCTTTTTAGCCCAGGCCACCGGATCCCCCAACACGTCCTTATACGGCTCTTTGGCCGCCTCGGCCCAGTCCTCTCCTGGATCTTTATCCCAAATCTCCATGGCGATCTTGGGCGCATTGGGCATGTCCCCTTCAAAGGTGTGAAACGGGTAGGAATTCTCGCCTCCAACCGTCACCGCCTTGTCTCCCGCTCCAAGGGTGGTCGTTTTGATCTCCCCGGAGTAGTCCTGTTTTGGAATTTCAAAAGCCACTGGTAGCACCTCCTTAGTATAGGTCATTTCCGGCCCCTCGAGCTCATTGCTCGACGAAACCCTACAAACTATTTCCCTTAGCCTTTATCACCTCTTTCAAACCAATCTTATCCACCCATGGCGGCAGTTTGCCCTAATGTGACTTTTTGCACATTCTCACTCCGCCCATGCTGATTTTCTCTGTCTGTTATTTCTGAATAAATCAATCCTTTATCAGTGGTATGCTGTTGGGCACAGTGGACGTCACAAACAGTGACATTGCCAGGCAGCAAAGACGGGAGATCGATTTCTCACCCGAGGTAACCGACCAGAACTCCTGATTCAGTCATGGAGGTTGTCTCGGATCTTCGAGCAGACAGACGCCACTTTATCCGCAACACCGCTCCTGCCAAAGGATCTCAGGGGTTCGGCTTGCGATTTTTTTGTGGCAGCAGACATTCTTGCTATTTAAGAATCTTTTCACACTATAATTATTCAAGATCAAGTGAACTGTCAATGATTTTTTTCACATAATGGGCAGGGAAATGCAGATATTCACCTCTTTTTGGTCACTCAAGAGGCTAGTTTTCAAGGTGGGTAGTGAGTGCCAGAACATCTGGAGTAATGAAGCAACTCGATTGCGGATTTGGGAATGCGGATTGCGGAACTGTAATTGAGTTTTTTTTACGTCTTATTTTCTCCAATCCGAAATCTGCAATCCCAAATAAAAAGCCCCTCTAAGAAGAGGGGCATGAAATAAATCCCGGCGGCGACCTACTCTCCCACCCCGTCGCCAGGGCAGTACCATCGGCGCTGAAGAGCTTAACTTCCGTGTTCGGGATGGGAACGGGTGTATCCTCCTCGCCATAGCCACCGGAAACCGGTTTATCTTTTCACTCAATGAATAATGAATAGGGTACTGGCCACCGCATCGATTAGTAACCTAGCGATTATGGTCAAGCCGCACGGCCAATTAGTATCGGTTAGCTAAACACATTGCTGTGCTTACACACCCGACCTATCAACCTCGTAGTCTACGAGGGGCCTTCAGCCTCTCCCGCCGAAGCGAGAGAGAGGGGATATCTTATCTTGGGGTGGGCTTCCCGCTTAGATGCTTTCAGCGGTTATCCCTTCCGAACATAGCTACCCAGCGGTGCCACTGGCGTGACAACTGGTACACCAGAGGTTCGTCCATCCCGGTCCTCTCGTACTAGGGACAGCTCCCCTCAAATATCCTGCGCCCACGGCAGATAGGGACCAAACTGTCTCACGACGTTTTAAACCCAGCTCACGTACCGCTTTAATGGGCGAACAGCCCAACCCTTGGGACCTGCTTCAGCCCCAGGATGCGATGAGCCGACATCGAGGTGCCA
>CBFDBW010000473.1:0-2514 GCA_965603145.1 uncultured Syntrophobacterales bacterium | reverse complement strand
CTGTGTACTCTGTGCCTCTGTGGTAAATCTTCAATCAGGCTTCCTTAGGCCGCTACAATACGGAGCAGAGTAAATAGTCGTTTCCTAAGTTCCTGTAGGTCGGATGGTTTCCGCCTGGGCGGAGTACATCCGACAAACAAAAGGATTTTCCTTCTTTCCTTGATTTTTCTGATGCTTTTCAGCATAAAGGGGTAACAGAAAGGAAGAGTAAACCGTATGGTCGACAAAGATTCTAAAATACTCGTCATTGACGATGACGAGTCCATACGCAAAGTGCTAACCCTTACTTTGCAGGATGTCGGCTATCAGGTTTTGACCGCAGCGGACGGGGAAGGTGGCCTGAAGATCTTCGCTGACGAGCGGCCGGACATTACCCTTACCGATCTTCGTATGCCAGGCATGGATGGCATTGCGGTACTAAAGGAGATCAAGGCCCTGGAACCTGATAAAGAGGTGATTGTTATCACCGGGTACGCTGATATGGACCTGGCGATTGAGGCTCTTCAGCTCAAAGCCTCCGACTTCATTACCAAACCCATCAGTACCACGGCCTTGGAAGTAGCCCTGGAACGGGCCCAGGAAAGATTGAGCTTGACCCGGGAGCTGCGCGAATACACCAGACTGATAGAAAAACGTTGGTTGGACACGGCTGAAGAGCTAGCCAAGACGTACCATTTTCAAAAAAATCTTATCGAGAGCTCCATAGATGGCATCATTGGTTATGACCCAGAGGGCAAGGTGATCATTTTCAACAAGGCCTCCGAAGCGATTCTCGGCTATCCCAAAGAGGTAGTTTTGGGTAAGTTGGGCGTTGATCACTTCTTTCCTCCGGGGCAGTATAATGAGTTGAAAGAAAAGCTCTACAACAGTGGATACGGCGGCACCAATCGACTCACGCTCTATGAAACAAGCCTTGTAGCCATATCAGGACAGCTAATCCCGGCTCAATTCTCCGGGGCAGTATTGCATGAAGGCGAGGAAGAGATCGGTTCTGTGGCTTTTTTCCGGGACCTCAGAGAGATTCGCCGTCTGGAGCAACAATTTGCTGATCAGGAACGCTTACTCCACCAAGATAAAATGATCTCACTTGGAAGGCTGGCGGCCAGCGTGGTCCACGAGATTAATAATCCACTGGCGGGCGTTCTCAACTATGCCCGCCTTATGCTCAAGATTTTGAAAAAGGGACCCCTCACCGGAGACTACCAGGAGAAGTTTACGAATTATTTGAACCTCATGGAAAATGAAACCAACCGATGTTCCCAGATCGTCTCCAACCTGTTGGCCTTCTCCCGTAAGTCGGAGCTGGAGTTTACCGATGTGACAATCAATGAACTGGTTGAGAAATGCCTGATGCTCAGTGGTCACAAACTGCGGCTTTCTAACATCAGTCTGGAGCGTACGCTGCAGGAGGGATTGCCAATAATCAGAGGGGACTACAACCAGATTCAGCAGTGCATCATAAATCTCATCTTCAATTCCATTGATGCCATGCCCGAGCGAGGTAAACTCTCGGTGACAACTTCCTATAGTCCCAGTGACCGCAGCGTGTTAATTCAGGTGGTTGATACAGGTTGTGGCATCAGAGAAGAAGATCTGCCCCATATATTTGAACCCTTTTTTACTACCAAGAGTGAAGGCCAAGGTCTGGGCCTTGGGTTGTCTATGGTGGACGGCATTGTCGAACGTCACAAGGGTAATATCGATGTAATAAGTGAGGTTGGAAAGGGCACCACTTTTACTCTCAAACTGCCGGCTAGGAACTGATACTTCAGAAATTGCGGATTGCAGAAGGCAGGGGGCATAGAGCATGAAGCACTGGGTTGCTCGGTTAGAGGTTGGAGGAGTGCTCAGGTTCGACTAGCTCACCTTCGCTTGAGGTTGGAGGCACTATACATTTTCTTTGTCCGTTTTGTTGCCTCGAACCTCTAACCTCCAACATCTTTTTTGTCCTCTGCTTAGTTCCTAATTTTCAAACTGCCGCGCCGGAACACCCGCTCCAGAGAAAATCTCCCCCCAACACCCCTAATTTGATAGAGCCAGAAGAGATAAAAGGTAAGGAGTAAGAAGAGAGAGTCACGAAAAAGGGTAAGGAGAGTAATCGGATCGGTGCTTTGGGTTATAAAACAGCCACAGTGAACGTCCAGACCCCGGGCCAGGTTAATACCAAGGGCCCCAATAAAAACCACCATCAAGCCGCTCAATATCAGAATACTTCCCTGCATCCACAGACCCAACACCAGCAGACTGCCACTTAACAGCTCCAACCACGGCAAACAAATGGCCACCAGGTTTACCGCCACCTCCGGCAAAAGTTGGTAGTTATAGACAGCCTCGGCAAAAAGATCAGGATGCCTGATCTTGTCCAGGCTGGCATAAATAAAGACGCACCCCAGAACGATCCTCAGTACTAAGGCAGTAATGGGATGAGTCAACCAGTGGCCTGTGTGGTGATCTTCGCCAATGAATATCATCCTAAATGATTGTCCATCGAATGTTGAAGTATTAGAAAAACAG
>CBFDBW010000472.1:0-2517 GCA_965603145.1 uncultured Syntrophobacterales bacterium | reverse complement strand
CTTCTTGGGCAAGTTCCCTGATATCTGGGTCTGAATCATTGAGAAGTTCGCGGTTCTCCTCGAGCCTGGCGGCGAGCTCCCGATGCTTCCTTAATGTCTGGACGCACGGCATAAGATCAGCATGTTCTTTGGCAAGACGCTGGTATTCCCGTTGATTGGCAATTGTCGCCGGATCACTCAGCTCCTTTTCCAATTCAAGATAGAGTGACTCTATGCTCTCCAACTTGTCGAACATGTCGGTTCACCGCCCGAGGAGATTACTCCGCAGTCTCCTCTTGCTTCTCCTCTTTCTTTACTTCTTTCTTTGGCTCTTCCGTTACTTCTTCCTGTACTACTTCCTGTACCTCTTCCTTGTTTTTTCCCAAATAGTCACCGTATTTTCTGCGGAAGCGCTCAATGCGCCCAGCCGAATCGACCAACTTCTGCTTGCCTGTGTAAAAGGGATGGCATTGGGAGCAAATCTCAATACTTATGTTTTCTTTGGTTGAGCCAGCCTCAAACTCATGGCCACAGTGACAGCGGACAGTGGTCATCCGGTATTCGGGGTGGATGTCCTTTTTCATAGCGTTCCTTTCTTACCAGTATCAACATGAGTTGCAACACATCGATGCAGATACACGAAAAACCTGACACCTATCATAAAAGGTGTCAGCTCACAAATCTCCTTAGAATAGTCTCACAGGAGCTTTTTGGCAAGATTTTTTTGGCGGGGAACTGGAACCAGCTACTTCATTGATTCATGGAATCCAGAAATTCAGCGTTGTTTCTAGTGCCCGACAGCTTGTCCAACAAAAACTCCATGGCGTCTACGGCGTTAAGGGGAGAAAGGAGTTTGCGCAGGATCCATATACGGTTCAGATCGTCAGGCGGCAGCAATAACTCTTCTTTCCGGGTGCCAGAACGGTTGATATCAATGGATGGAAAGATTCGCCGATCGGCCAATTTCCGATCCAGATGAATCTCCATATTTCCTGTACCCTTGAACTCTTCGAAGATCACTTCATCCATCCGGCTACCTGTGTCCACCAGTGCGGTGGCAATAATGGTGAGACTTCCACCGCCCTCGATGTTGCGGGCCGCACCAAAAAAGCGTTTTGGTCGATGCAGGGCGTTGGAATCAACACCACCCGAAAGAATCTTGCCACTGGGCGGAACCACAGTGTTATAGGCGCGGGCCAGTCTAGTAATGCTATCCAGAAGTATTACCACATCACGCTTGTGTTCCACCAAACGCTTGGCCTTCTCGATCACCATTTCAGCAACTTGCACGTGGCGTTGTGCCGGTTCGTCGAAAGTGGAACTAACCACTTCCGCCTTCACCGATCGCGCCATATCGGTGACCTCTTCCGGCCGTTCATCAATAAGCAGTACGATCATGTATACGTCCTTGTGGTTGGCCGAAATGCTGTTGGCAACGGCCTGTAACAGCATGGTCTTTCCGGTTCGAGGAGAAGCCACAATGAGCCCCCTCTGGCCCTTACCGAGGGGAGTGAGCATATCCATAACGCGGTTAGAATAGTTGTCAGAGTCGGTCTCCAACCGTACCTTGTCGTCAGGGTAGAGGGGAACGAGATTGTCAAAGAGAATCTTGTCCCTTGTATCCTCCGGGTCCTCGTAATTTACTGCTTCCACTTTCAGCAAGGCGAAGTAGCGCTCGCCTTCTTTCGGTGGACGGATTTGTCCTGAAACAGTATCTCCCGTTCGGAGACCGAATCGCCGGATTTGGGATGGGGATACATAAATATCGTCAGGTCCAGGGAGGTAGTTGTAGTTCTGCGCTCTGAGAAAACCGAACCCGTCTGGCAGGGTTTCCAAGACGCCCTCGCCGTAAATCAAGCCGTCTTGTTCTGCTTGTGCTTGAAGCAACGCAAAGATTAGCTCTTGTTTACGCATGGTGCTGAAGCCCTCAACACCGTACTCCTTGGCCCTCTGTATCAAACCTTTAATATTCTGTTCTTTAAGTTGTACGAGATCCATACGTTGCTGCCCAGTTGCTGCGTCGGGCATTCCTCCTTTCCTCTGGTCATTAGGAAACTATTTGTCAGTCTTTTTCGCCGTTCGTTTATTCTTGACGCTTTTGAATCACAGTGAACAATCCCAAGTTACGCCGCAGCGTAACTTGAACTCAGCAGGAACCTGTTCGGCAAGATTCATGATGAAAGGCTCAGTAGAGTGGGGCACAGCGTGGTGTTGCGCCAATCTCAAACATTGTTTCTGTTTCCGTTTTATTGCTCTCTTGAGCGTCCACCAGCATGGTACCAATCTATAAAGCTATGAAGCTGCGACAGATGCCGGTCAGGAATCTCTTCTCCGGTTGGCACGGAGTTGCTTGAAATCAAAGACCTCGTTGGGATTGCTGGCGGCTTACTGGCCAGGATTTGAATTATTGTTGTTGGAAAAACTCCTCAGGCAGGAAGTTTTGCAAATCGCTGGCTATCACTAACGTGTATTTCAAATCTAAAACACAGACCCTGCACTGTCAAGTCTTTTTTGTTTTACGTTCGCCATGAACTGCTT
>CBFDBW010000471.1:0-2518 GCA_965603145.1 uncultured Syntrophobacterales bacterium | reverse complement strand
CCTCCTAGCTCAAAATAAATTTTTCACTTACTTTAATTCACAGCGACAGTATTGTCAAATCTCATGAGGCAAATGACAGAGGGCAGCGGGCATAGAGCATGGGGCATAGGGTATCCTTCGACAAGCTCAGGACAGGTAGGGCATAGGGAAATACAGCTGGCAGCGGGCAGTAGGCAGAGGGCAGAGGACAAGAGATAGAAGTCAGAGGGGAGAAGAAAGGGATTCTCCTGTGGGAGCGGCTTTCAGCCGCGATCTCGTGCTTTGAACGATTTCTACGACTTGAACGACTTCAACGGTTTCAACTATTTGATGAGAAATGACCAATGACAAGAGACGAGCCTGTAATTATAGTAGACAGCACATGGAAATACTCCAGGAGCTATTCGAGAGTTTAAAGATAGACTTGCCGATAACCGCCGGGGTTGTCGGATCCCATCTGATGGCAGTGGCAAGCCAGCGGCTTGGGTTGGCCGCTCATTTACACAGCCAGGGACAGAGCGACGCAGTCGTTTCGGAGAAGGGGGTTGGAACTCTGATCGGGAGGCGCGCTCGTGATCTGGCACATTGGCTTCTCGAGGATCACTGGGTCAGAGCTGGTATCGGGATGGCGGCTCTTAATTCCGTTCTCGAGATTGACTACCAGGCTTTGATTGAGGTGAACGCCAAGCAAATCATTGCAGATCGGGCTATCGGTAAGAATCTTATGGTGGTGGGACACTTTCCCTTTATTGGACAATTGCGCTCGAAGGTGCGCAACCTCTGGGTGATGGAGAAAGAACCACGTAGTGGTGACCTGTCTGAGGAGGAGGGCTACCAGGCCTTGGCAGAAGCTGATGTGGTGGCCATTACGGGGAGTTGCCTAATAAACCATACCTTTGACCGAATCATGGCCAACTGTAAGCCGGGAAGTTTTAAGATTATGTTAGGTCCTTCCACCCCATTGAGCACCATCTTACTTGATTGCGGTCTTGATGTAATCGGTGGTGCTTTGGTTGAAGAAAAGAGCGCAGTTTTAAGGATGGTGGAGAAAGGAGCTGCCTTTCGTCAGTTGAGGGGGGTTCGCACGGTCGTGATGACAAAGGATACCCTGCGGTAATCCAGATAAACCCGAATTTCGGATTTGCCGACGGAGGAACGACGGAGGATGCTAGACCCTGAACAAACTCTCTATGTCTATGAACTAAAGGGAGGAGTGCCTCCAGCGTATTTAGAGCTGGATGCACTCCTGGGGGTATGGCCGGAGGCAGATTATACCTATCTGTTTTTTACCAGTCCTGCCGAAGCTATATTGGAATCATTCTTCCAACAGTATCCGGAGTTTAGTCTCACTCGTCACTACCAGATGCCATATGGGCAATGGCAGCAGCTTGCTGCTCAGGAACCCCTTATCATCGACCGCTTCAGTATTATCACCCGGCAGCAGTCGGTGGAACTGATGCCGGGTGATATTTTGCTGTGGATTGATCCAGGAGTCATCTTCGGATCCGGCCTACATCCCACTACTCGGGGTTGCTTACGAGCGCTGTCCCAGCTCTATGCTGAAGCCAGACCCGCTAGAGTTCTCGATCTGGGGACTGGGACTGGTATACTGGCCATTGCCGCTGCAAAACTCGGGGCCGAGCAGGTAGAGGCTCTGGATTTGAATCCAATGGCCATTTCCACTGCAGCGGCTAATTGTGAACGCAATGGGGTTAGGGATGTGGTGCGGTTGATAAGGGGTGATGTTCGCGACCAATTGCCTGAAGCGGAACTTTTATGCGTTAATATACACTTTGACTTCCTTGAGACCTTTTTGGGAAGTTCCGCTGTTTGCCGCTACCGTTGGGCCATAGTCGGCGGCTTCCTTAAAGAAAAACTCCCCGAGGTTCGAGTTTTACTTCCATCTTGTGCCGTGGTAAAAGAGCCGGTGCTGGAGGAAGAAGGCTGGATTACCCTAATTTTAGATATACTGAATTAAAGGAATTGAGAAGGGGAAGGTCTCTTATCTCACAGGGGTTACAGAGTTCTCTGAGTCCTCTAGCTAGCCCGCAGAGGCGGGTGAGCGGGCGAGAGGTCTATTTTCTTTGAATTGCTAGCTGGAAGGTTTATCAATGTATAACGAGGACTTACCTACGAGGGGACCGCATTTTACCGATCCTCAACGAACGGTTATCAGAATCTTGCTAAATGCAGTGGCATTGGTTCTCACGGCAGGGCTGTTTGAAAGCATTTATCTGGAGGGATTCTTCTCAGCAGTTTTAGCTGTGCTGATTCTTGCCTTCATCAACGCCTTCATCAGGCCAGTTTTGCTGCTCCTTACTCTGCCTATCACCGTGCTGAGTCTGGGGCTGTTCACCTTGGTGATTAATGCCACCCTTTTCAAGCTCACCTCAGCTTTTGTACCAGGTTTTCATGTGGGCGGATTCTGGAGCGCACTGGGTGGGGCTATCGTCTACAGCGTGCTGACACTGTTCATAACAATCTTCTTGTTCCCCCCACCGGGAGGACCGAATATTACCTTTCATTACCGCAGGTTCTA
>CBFDBW010000470.1:0-2526 GCA_965603145.1 uncultured Syntrophobacterales bacterium | reverse complement strand
TCCGATATAGAGCAAGCTGATTTCATTAGGCGTTTACTTTTTTCAAGTTCATCTAATTTCCTAATTGACCAATTGACGACTGAAGGCATAGAAATCGTAGAAGTCGTCAAGGCAGCTCATAGCGACAGCTCTGCCGAATAACAAATAACTAATAACGGATAACGATACTGCCCCTGCCCGCTGCCTACTGTCATTACCTTTATCCCTCTAGTGCTCTCTCTCGTGCCCGGGCAAACCCCGGTATGGCACTTACAATGGTCTGTTCATCAACGCAATAGGCAATTCGAAAATATCCAGGACCCCCAAAACCGCTTCCGGGTACGACCAGGATGTTTTCTTCCTGAAGCAAGCGGACAAAAGCGACGTCATCAGGAATGGGGCTTTTGGGGAACAGGTAGAAGGCTCCTCGTGGCTTGATAAATTCATAGCCGGCATCGTTCAGCCCCTGGCAAAACCGATCTCGACGAGCCTGGTACACAAGAACGTCTACACAGGCTCCCTGGAGGTGTTGCACCACCCTCTGCATCAGGGCGGGAGCATTGACAAAGCCAAGAATCCTATTGGCCAGAATGATACCAGCCATTAAACCATCAGCCTGATCTGCCTCAGGATGGACCACTAGGTAGCCCAAACGCTCTCCCGGCAAGGAGACATCTTTGGACTAAGAAGTGGCCACAATGCTGTTTGGATAACTCTCCAGAATACTGGGCACTGCGACACCGTCATAGACGATTTTCCGGTAGGGTTCATCAGAGACGAGATACAAATTTCTCCCCAATTTGCTGGTGCTGGAGCTTAGCAGGTCCCCGAGGTCTTCCAAGGAATCGCGATCATACACCTGCCCGGTCGGATTGTTGGGGGAATTGATTAAGACCACCTTGGTTCGCTTATTTATGGCTGCTTCAATGGCTTCCAGATCAAGGGAAAAATCTTCCCGGGTGGAAACCACCTGTATCTGGCCACCATGATTGTCCGCATAAAAGCCGTATTCCACAAAATACGGTGCTGAAACAATTACTTCATCGCCGGGATCGAGAAGTGTTTTCAGAATACAGTTCAGTCCGCCCGCAGCTCCGCAGGTCATAACCACATGCTCAGCGCTGACCTCAACCCCCTGTTCCCGGCTCACATATGTGGCAACCGCAGCACGTGTCTCTTCGTACCCTGCATTGGCCATATAGCCATGAGCGCCGGTGGGCGACTCGGCAATAACTGAATGTAGCGCTTGACGAAAGCCCTCGGGCGGCTCCAAGTCCGGATTGCCAAGGCTGAAATCGAAAACCTTGTCTGCACCGTAGAGAGCTTTGAGTCGAGCTCCCTCTTCGAACATTTTGCGGATCCACGACGAGTGTTCAATAGCATCCTGTATTTTCTCGGCCACAGCCATATCAGTACCTCCTCATACAAAAACTGTGCCGCAACTATAGCGAAACCAACAGGGGCCTTCAAGGAGATTTTCTTGAATCTGCGTAACTTTGCCACCGTCAACCCTTGACAGTCTTCCCTTTATGTGAAATAAGCCCTCAATAAATTGGATTTTCCCCATAGCTACGGGATTTTAACAATGATTTTGGTTACGGGCGGTGCCGGCTACATCGGCAGCCATACCCTACTCAGTTTGATAAATGCTGGCCACGAACCTGTGACCGCGGATAATCTTTGCTACGGCCACCGTGAGGCTGTTCTGGATGGTCATTTCGTTCACGCCGACCTGGGAGACCAGCAAGCGCTCAGCCGGTTGTTCGAAAGTTTTCCAATTGCGGCCGTTATTCACTTCGCCGCCTTTTGTTATGTGGGCGAATCCGTAACCTCGCCCGACAAATACTTCAGCAACAATCTGGTAAACGGGCTCAATCTTCTCAATGCCATGCTGAAGGCCGGCGTAGATAAGATTATTTTCTCCTCATCTTGCGCAGTCTACGGCGAACCGCAGGAAATTCCCATTCCAGAAACTCATCCCAAGAACCCGATAAACCCATACGGTCTGAGCAAACATTTTTTTGAGCAGATCCTTGCCGCTTATAACGCTGCCTATGGCTTGAAATATGTTTCTCTGCGCTACTTCAACGCGGCCGGAGCTGATCCCAAAGGGGGTCTCGGCGAGTCGCACCACCCTGAAACTCACCTGATTCCCCTGGTGCTGCAGACCGCCCTCGGCCATCGAGATGAGGTGAGAATTTTTGGCTCCAGCTACCCAACCCCCGACGGCACCTGTGTGCGTGATTACGTACATGTGTGTGATTTGGCGGAGGCGCATGTTCTGGCCCTTAGCTATCTGCTCTCGGGGGAGGAGAGCATCTGTCTAAACCTAGGCACGGGCAGAGGGTACTCCGTAAGGGAGGTTGTTGAGCTTTGTCAACAGATCTGCCAGAAGCCAATTCCACATCGAGATGTGGCACCACGTCCCGGCGACCCTCCGGAGTTGGTGGCCTCGGGAGACATGGCCCGGCAAATACTGAAGTGGAATCATCACTATTCACTGGAAGAGATTATTTCCACCGCCTGGAACTGGCACCAAAATCCTAA
>CBFDBW010000469.1:0-2530 GCA_965603145.1 uncultured Syntrophobacterales bacterium | reverse complement strand
GGACAGTGTAAGTTCTTTGTGGTGGCAGGCTGTTTGCCCCAGCGTTATGGCCGCAAATTGGCTAACTCCATGCCCGAAGTGGACCTCTTTGTTGGCACCAGTTCGTTTGCTCGTTTGCCTTCTCTCCTCGCCAACCTGCAGAAGGGGGATCGGGAAAGACTCAGTATAGAGTCCCCTAGATTTTTGATGACTTCGGAAACTCAACGAGTTCTTTCGACTCCCTTTTACAGTGGTTACCTCAAGATTGCGGAAGGTTGCAGTAACCGCTGTACTTTTTGTACCATCCCGGCCATCCGAGGTCCCTACCGCAGTCGGCCCCGGTACGACCTGCTTCAAGAGGCCGAATGGCTCGCTTCGCAGGGGGTGATAGAGCTCAATCTGGTGGCGCAGGATACCACTGGTTATGGCATAGATCTGGGCACTGAGCCCCGTCTTTCCGACCTTTTGGAAGACCTGGCAAGAATTGGCAAGTTCTCATTGATTCGAATTTTGTATGGCTATCCCCAGAGGATAGACCGCAGACTCCTGGAAGTTATGGCGTCGTATGACTGCATCTGCAAGTATCTCGACATTCCTCTTCAGCACGTATCCGCACGATTGCTCAAGGCCATGGGTCGATCCGGCTCTTCCGAGGAATTCCATGAAATCATTGCCTTCATTCGCGCTTATCTGGAGGAGGTAACTCTTAGGACTACACTTATAGTGGGATTCCCAGGAGAAACGGAAGCGGACTTCCAAGAACTTTATGAGTTTGTGGAGAAAGCGGGTTTCCAGCGGCTGGGAATATTCGCTTATTCACCCGAAAAAGGTACGAAAGCCGCGAGGCTGAAGAATGCTGTGGAGGAATCAGTCAAACAGGAACGGCTCCGGGCACTTGTTGATCTCCAGGAAAAAGTTAGCCTGGATTACCACCAGAAACTCGTTGGCACCGTCCAGCCGATCCTCGTTGAAGGGGTGAGTGGCGAGACCGACCTCCTGCTGGAAGGGCGCCTCGCATCGCAAGCTCCTGAAGTAGACGGTTGCGTGCTTATCAATAAAGGTTTCGGTCAGGTGGGTGAGATTATGGACGTGCGAGTTACTGAAGCTCACCCTTACGATCTGGTCGGGGAAATTGTTGGTTCCCCAGGTGGAATGTCCGAGTGGGGACTATAGTTGGCAGCGAATTGTTTTGACAATAGGCTCAATTTGGGCTATCAAAAGACGTTCTAGTGTTTTTCCAGTCCTAACTTTAACTCAGGAACGTCACCCTTGTCCCTCAAGAGCACCGCAAAAGATTTGACGTCCCCTCAGTATTCCTTCTTCGGTCAGCTGGATGATGACCTCCAGCGCATCGAGGAGGAAATTAAAAAAAATCTGCACTCAAGTGTTCCACTCATCGCTCTTGTAACGCGCTACATCATGCGCAGTGGCGGAAAACGTCTGCGCCCTCTGATGATGGTGCTCGCCTCCCGATTATCAAACTACCAGGGCAACTACCAATATGCCCTCTCCATCGTATTCGAGTACCTGCACGCCGCCACCCTTCTCCATGATGATGTTGTGGATAATGCCGAGCTGCGGCGCGGCAGGCCATCGGCCAACACCCTCTGGGGCAATGCCGCTGTAGTCCTTGTGGGTGATTTTCTTCTGGCCACCTCCTTTCTCCTTACCGTGCTGAGTGGCAACTTGGAAATTCTCCGGGTCCTCTCAGAAACTACCACCTCCATGGCCGAAGGTGAGGTTCTACAGCTCATCAATAGTGACAATCTGGAGATCTCTGAACAGGACTATATAGAGGTTATAACACGCAAGACTGCGATTCTCATTTCGGCAGCCTGCCAGATCGGTGCCATCCTTGGTGAGGCTGACGAGAAGCAAGAAGAGGCCATGCGTTGCTTCGGCCTCAACCTAGGCATCGCTTTCCAGCTCAGAGATGACTTCCTGGACTATGCCGGCAGCGAGGAGGAGTTTGGCAAGCCGGTGGGTAAGGATCTTCAGGAAGGCAAGATCACCCTACCCCTCATTCACGCCTTGCAGTCGAGCGACACAAACCATCATCGCCGTCTGGTGGATCTTGTTACCTCAGATAGCATCCAAGAACATACTCTTGACGAAGTTAAAAAGATCATTCAAGAGTATCAGGGACTCGACTACACTGACCAGCTTGCGAGCAATTATATAGCTGAGGCCAAATCAGCTCTGTCAATTTTTCCACCCTCACCCACCCTAGAATCCTTTCTCGAAATCGCCGATTATACCCTTACGCGTCGCACCTAGCCCGTCACTTTCCTTTTTCGCCCCTCCATGTGTCAAGACGAGATACTTAGTGTTTCCGGCCAGCTTTTATTTGCCCCAGGATGAATATGGGTATGAGGTTTGCATAGGAATTCTATCCACTTTGACATATGTGGAAAAAGTCTAGCCCGGTTATTTCATGAATTCCTGTCGCGAGACCATGAAGATGGGCGTGCCACCTGGCAACCGTCCCGCGGTACCGCGGGATTGGTTGCGAGGCGTACCTGAACGGTACGTCGCAGGGACCGACACCCGA
>CBFDBW010000468.1:0-2535 GCA_965603145.1 uncultured Syntrophobacterales bacterium | reverse complement strand
ATCGCGGCTGCCTGCCCGCCATCGCTCTCGCTCAGGCGAGGCGGGCGGGGAAAGCCGCTCCCACAGGAGAGGTGAGGTTTAACTAATCCCCGTCTCGCCGTTTCTCCGCGTCCCCGCTTCGTTTCCTCCTGCCCCCTGTTTCTTGCCCAACATTCCGGCATTCCAATATTCTTTCCTCTCTTCTGACTCCTGGCTCCTAACTCCTTGTTCTTAAATCCGCAACCCGAAACCGGGAACCCGCCCGAAGGGTGGGAGTCCGAAGGACAAATTACCAAAATTGTAGGGTGGGCATAGCCCACCAAGAAGAAAGCTTGAGAATTTCTGCACAATAGACTATGATGAATAAATTAGTTCTATAAAACCAAGTAAGTTAATCACCCTCACATCTTTATCCTGTTGAATCCCACCTACGGCGGACCCGCCAAAGGCAGAATTCAACAGGGGGAGCCCTCCTCTCTACGAGTCGTCGGCTCTAAGTGCCGGAAGTCGTCGAGGTGGAGGGGAAAAAGCAAATTCCTACACGATCAAGGTAAAGGGAGCGAACATGAGCAAGGAAGTAAAAGACGAGGACAAGCTGGAATCACAACAAGAGCTGGAATCACAACAGGAAGATGAATCCGAACCGGAGAAAGAGCCTGAACACCCGGGGTGGTTATCCCTTGCGGAGATTCTCAAGAATCCGCATCCGGTCTTTGAGAACGGTGTGTTTCTGATCGGCTATCATTTCTCCTCTAATATTTACGTGCTGGCAGGGGATTATCTTACAGTTGTTGACTCGGGCAACGACTACACCTCGTTCATCCAGTTTTTCAAGCTCGGGTTCAACCCCACGGATATTAAAAAGATCGTTCTCACCCACGGACACCGCGACCATGCCATGGGCACGTTTGAGTTGTTGAGATACCCTCCTGTCATGGAGAACAAGGACCTGGAGGTCATCATCCATGAAACGGGCCCTCACGAATTGAAGAAAATGATTGGAGAGCTCGGACATCCCCTGGTCGAAGTTAAGGGTGGAGAAACTCTGGAGTTGAGCGGCTTCGACTGGGAGGTGATTCGCACGCCCGGCCATACCATAGACGGTATATGCCTGTATCACGCTCCGACCAAAACTGCCATTACCGGCGACACGGTCTTGCCCCATGCCATGGCTGATGTTGACAAGAATGCGGGAGGAAACCTGGAGCATTACCTGTACGGCTTAAGGTCGTTGCTAAAAAGGGGTATTGAAATCATACTGCCAGGTCATGGTGTACCCATGGCTCTTGATGGCGGCAAAGCTGTGGAGCAGACCTACGAAGGCGTTATGTTGAAAGTCCTTGGGCTAGAAGAAGCTGAAACCAAACCCTCATGGCTGGCTGGGGCGGCCAAACTAGCTGAGAAGGGACTTTTGCAAGAGGCAGTTTATTGCTGCGACAAGCAGCTGGAGGGCAACCCAGAAAACGCAATGGCTTTGCAGCTTAAAGCTTACTCCCTTACCGATATGGGCCGATGCGAGGAGGCTATAAAGCTTCTGGACAAGATCTTATTGCAGCAAGCCGACAATGTTCACGTTTTGCTGGGAAAGGGTCGCGCTTTGCTGGGAATGGGGAGACATGATGAATGTTTGAAATACTTCGATGATGTCCTGGGAATCAATCCCCATATCAAGGAGGCCCATATATACAAGGGCATGGCCCTGCATCTTGCCGGTAGATATGACGAGGCCATGGACATAGAGATTTTCAGGACCGAGTTCACTGAAGGATTTAAGGAGGAGCTTGCCCAAAAGGAGCAACCAGCAAGCAAGGGCGAGCCCGAGCAAAGCTCATAAAGGTGCTGCGCATATTTTTTCAATCATGGATCAAGGTTAAGATTAGAGTCGTAGCAGCACGTTTGGTTGCCCTCTGGGATATTTTCTCTTTGCAATGTAACGGAGATTGTGCTAAACTTCACTTTCATACGTTTATGATGTCTGAGCGGTCACGCAAACCAACATTTTTTTGGAGTAGATGGCTGTTGTCCTTCGCCTAGCTAGAACGATGAAACAGAAGGAGGATTAGAGAATGGCAGATATTTTTTCGGCGGTTCAGGTTGGAGATGAGGTCGTTTGCAGGGGTTGTCTTAAAATGGAAGAAATGATCTCGGCGCAGAGGGGTATAACGGATTCATATTCCGCTGATGATGTGAGGGAAACTGAATACACGTGCGCCCGGTGCAATAAAAAGATCGAGCCTTTTGAGATCAAGTTCTAGCATGAAACCAAGGCCCCCTGGATGCTCTGGGGGCCTTGAAAAGTAAAGAATTGTAGTCCACGTCTATCAGACAATTCACACCTAGTTACCGCTCCAGGCTTGTTTCCCCAGTCCGCAAATCCGGCTTTGCGGACCTCGGCTGTTGGGGCCCTGTCGTTAATCTACTGCGGTGAGATGAAATATCCGGGCTGGGCTAGTTCCAGGGGTTAGTCCTTTGGGTTTTTCCTGCCAGTCTCATTAACCATAGATGCAGAGTATCTGGCGACACTGATTTTTTTCTTCTTGTTTACTACTACTTACA